>CAJFVS010000076.1 GCA_904420505.1 Candidatus Alloruminococcus vanvlietii
CCAGCCGGTTGCCGTGGGCAATGGCGTCTTTCATGTTGTGGGTAACCATCATCGCCGTCAGGTTGTGCTCTTGGATGATTTTATCCGAAAGCTCCAGCACCTTGGCCGCGGTTTTGGGGTCTAATGCGGCGGTGTGTTCGTCCAACAGCAGCAGCCTGGGCTTTTGAATAGACGCCATAAGCAGCGTAATTGCCTGGCGCTGTCCGCCCGAGAGCAGCCCCACTTTGGTTTCCATGCGGGTTTCCAGCCCCAGGCCCAATTCTAAAAGCATCTGGGCGTACTGCTCGCGTTCTTTTTTGCCAATGCCCCAGCGCAAAGTGCGCCGGCTGCCACGCCGGGCGGCAATGGCCATGTTTTCATCAATCGACATCGTCGCCGCCGTGCCGGTCATCGGGTCTTGGAACACGCGCCCCAAATATTTTGCGCGTTTGTGTTCAGGCAAACGGGTTACATCCACATCGCCGATGAGGATGCTGCCTTCATCCACCTCCCATACGCCGGCAATGGCATTGAGCAAGGTGGATTTGCCCGCCCCGTTGCCGCCGATGATGGTGACAAAATCGCCTTCGTTTAAGACCAAATCCACCCCGTTTAGCGCCACCTTTTGGTTGATGGTGCCGGGGTTAAAGGTTTTGTGAATGTTTTGGATATTCAGCATCTCACTCATGATTTGGCTACCCCCTTGCGCTTTTTGCCGTATTTGCCCTTTAAGTAAGGCACCGAAAGGAAGATGGCCACTACCACAGCCGAGAACAACTTCATGTAATCCGAGGGCATTTTAAACCACAGCACAATGGTGATTACCACATAGTACAAAATAGCGCCTATCGCAACGGCCATCATGGTGTAGGCAAAGGTGAACTTGCGCCCGGTGTACAGCTTGGCGAACAACACTTCGCCGATGATAACCGCCGCAAGCCCGATCACAATCGCACCGCGCCCCATGTTGACGTCCGCCGCGCCCTGGTATTGGGCGTAAATGCCGCCGCAAAGCCCTACCAAACCATTGGAAAGCATAAGCGCCAGCACCTTCATCAAATTGGTGTTAATGCCCTGTGCGCGGGCCATATTGGGGTTGCACCCCGTCGCGCGGATTGCCCCGCCCAATTCGGTGCCGAAAAACAGGTACAGCAGTGCAATAATCACCAGGCAGCCAATAATCAAAAATGCAAAAAAACCGATTTTGGTGGCGGTATCGCCGGTTACATACCTTAGCGACGCCACCAGCGGGTATTGGTCAACATTCACCGCCTGGTTGGATTTGCCCATAATCCCCAAGTTGATGGAATACAACGAAATTTGGGTTAAAATGCCGGCCAAAATGCCCGGTATGCCCAATGCGGTATGCAAAAGCCCTGTAACAAGCCCGCACAGCATGCCTGCTATAAATGCAACCACCAGCGCAATTGCCGGGTGCACCCCTGCGCGGATAAGCACCACCGCAACCGCCCCACCGGTTGCCAGCGAACCGTCTACCGTCAGGTCGGCAAAATCCAGCAGCCGGAAAGTGATAAACACCCCCAGCGCCATAACGGCCCAAATAAGCCCCTGCGCAATGTTGCCCGGCAGGGAACGCAGCAGCGCCATTGGGTCTAACGACGCAAAATACTCCAAAACCATAGCCTAAAATCTTCCCCTTATTTTTTAGTATTTATTCCATTTCAATGGCTTCATAGCCTTCCGGTACGGTAATGCCCAGCGCTTCGCACAACACAGGGTTGTATTTTTGGGTTACTTCGGGTGCGTAAGCAATTTCCATGGTGGAAACATCCGCGCCGTTTACCAGGATTTCATATGCCATTTCGCCGGCTTTGTAACCGATGTCGTAATAATCAATGGACAATGTTGCCACGCCGCAGCCCTTGCAGATGCCTTCTTCGCCTGCAATCACCGGGATTTTGGCCGGCTGGCAGATGTTGTTGACAATCTCGGTGGAACCTGCAAAGGTGTTGTCGGTGGGGATGTACAAAACGTCGCATTCGGCAATCGCCGCGGTTGTTACCGACTGGATTTCATTCGAATCGGCTGCGGTGAATTCCTTGTAAGCAACGCCTGCCGCATCCAGCGCCTGGCCAAAAAGCTCTGCCTGGTAAGCCGAGTTGGGCTCTGCCGAGCAGTACAGGATGCCTACTTGCTGCACATCCGGGAACAACTCCAGCAGCATGGCCGCCTGTTCTTCAATGGGGGCCAAATCGCTGGTGCCGGAAATGTTCGAACCCGTTGCAGCGCCCATGTCCGCAATGTCCAAGGCAACGCCGTAACTGGTAATCGAGGTGCCCAGAATCGGGATGGAATTGGTAGCCGCTGCCGCCGTTTGCAAAGCGGTGGTGCCGTTGGCCAAAATCAAATCCACATTGCTGGCCACAAAATTGTTGTTGATGGTGGCGCAGTTGGTTTGCTCATTCTGGCCGTTTTGCAGCTGGATTTCCACATTCTCTGCGCCAAACAGCGCTTCGCAGGCTTCGGTAAAGCCGCGGGTGGCTTCGTCCAAAGCGGGGTGTTCCAATTGCTGGCAGATGCCAATCACATATTTTTCGCCGCTTTGGCCGCCGTTATTGTTGCCGGATGCCGCATCGCCCGGGTTAGAAGAACCCGACCCGCCTGCGCAGCCGGCCATAAGCCCCAGTACCAATACAAGCGCCATCACTACCGATATGGTTTTTTTCATCTTTCATTCCTTCTTTCCATGCTCTTTGCCAAGCGCCCAATCGCCTTTTTGCTGGTTTGCTTCAGCGGGTAGACGCTTTAAATCAATAAACACTTATTCATTATACTATGTTCCTGTCCTTTTCGCAACGAAAAAATACCAAAAACAAGGCGTATTTGTTTGCTTTCTGCCACAAAAAATGATGAAAAAAACAAGTAAAAACGCACAAAACCGCCGGAAAACACATTCCGGCGGCCGTGCAGATAGGAAGTTTTTTTAACGGCGCTTGGGCAAAATGTGCACAGCACCCCCATGCACATCTTCCAGCGCTTCGCCAATGCCCTCGCAGAAGGTGGGATGCGGGTACATGGCTTTTAACAAATCCTGTACGGTTTGCTTGTTTGCCACCGCGCAGGACAATATGGGCAGCATGTCGGTTGCGCGCGAACACATAAGCTGCGCGCCCAGCACCACGTCGGTTTTGGCGTCCGCCACAATTTTGATAAACCCGCGCGGGGCGTTTTCAATCACCGATTTGCCGTTGGCGCTCATAATAAATTTGCCCACGTTTGCCTCTGTCCCCTGTTCCTTGGCGGCGTCGGCGGTAAGGCCTACGCTGGCAATTTCGGGGTTGGTATACACGCAGGAGGGCACAACGTGCGTATCAATGGGCATGTCTTTGCCCGCCATGGCATGCACGGCGTTTATGCCCTGGGCGCTTGCCACATGCGCAAGCTGCACCCCGCCTTTTATAACATCGCCAATGGCAAAAATGCCTTTGCAGCAGGTTTCATATTGCCCGTTTACGGGGATTTGCCCGCGCTCTATCTGCAAATCAAGCCCGGGGGCCAAAAGCCCTTCGGTGTTGGCGCGCCGGCCAACGCTTAACAGCACCCCATCGCACGCAATTTGTTTTTGGCCGGTTTTGTCCTCAAACTGGCATACAAGGCCCTCGTCCTGCTGCAAAACCCCGCTTACGCGCGCACCGGTGTAGATGCTGACCCCGCGTTTTTTCAGTATCATAGCAAGGTTTTGCGAGATTTCGCGGTCCATGGTGGGCAAAACCCGCTCCAGGGCCTCTATCACCGTGACCTCGCAGCCCAAAGCGGCGTAGATGCTGGCAAATTCCATGCCGATGACCCCGCCGCCGATGATGCACAAACGCTTGTAAAAGCGCCCTTCGCCCTCCAGCAGTTCGTTGCTGGTCACGCAAAGCTCTGCCCCAGGGATGGGTATGCGCGCAGGCTTGGAGCCGGTGGCGATGAGCACCCTTTTGGTTTGCAAAATTTCCTCCCCCACCTGCACCTGGCTGGATGAGAGCACCAAAGCGCGCCCCAAAATAAGCTGCACCTTGTTGGCTTTTAACAGCCCCTCAATCCCGGTGCGCATTTGGGTTAGCACCTGCGTTTTGCGCGCGTGCATTTTGGCAAAGTCAAAGCCGGTTTCGCCAACCAAAAGCCCCAGCGTGTTGCATTGTTTGATGTTTTCCAATGTTTCGCTGGCATGCACCAGCGCCTTGGTGGGGATACACCCGCGGTTTAAACAGGTGCCGCCCACTTCTCTTTCTTCAATTAGGGCGGTTTTCAGCCCCAGCTGCGCGGCTTTTATGGCAGCCACATAGCCGCCCGGGCCCGCGCCGATAACAATTAAATCCAACGCTTCGCTCATAAATGTCCTCCTTATTCCAACAGCAAAGTGACGATTTCCTCTTGCATGGTTTGGTTTGGTATATAGCCTAGCCTTTCCAAAAGAGCTGTACGCTCTAAGGGGCAGTTTGCCAGGGCTTTTTCCAGCGCAAGAAAAATATCCTGCTCCATCGCGTCCGAGTACACGCGCAGGGCTTGTATCACCCCTTCGTTTACCTTTAGCTGCAGCTGCAAATCGCCCCAGGCAAAGCGCTTATGATGTTCTACCGTAAAGGGGATTTTGCTGCCAAAATTCCACTGCCAGGAGGAAAATTTCTCCTGTTTTTGGGCCAAAATCTGTGCATCCAGCGTGTGTTCGGGCAAAGGGGCGGGGGTTAACCCATACACCTGCCCAAACGCTTTTAACAGCGCGCGCTGCATGTTTAAAACGGTGATGTCCTCACAAAGCGCATGCAGGTTTACCACCCGCGCGCCCACCGACTTGACCCCCTTGGAAGAAAGCTTTTCGTTGGATACGCTTAAGTATTTGCCCATGGCCTGCATGTCGGCGTCGATTAGCAGCGTGCCGTGGTGGTAGCATTTGCCCTTGGTTTTGTAAAACGCATTGCCGGAAAATTTGCGCCCGTCTATGGCGATGTCGTTTCGGCCGGACACCTGTGCATTCAGCCCAAAGGCGCGCACCGCCCTGACAATTACCTTTAGCTGGCGGGCAACGTTGTAATCTTCTTCCCCTACCAAAAAGGTAAAATTCAAATTGCCCAAATCATGAAACACCGCGCCCCCGCCCGAAAGCCGGCGCACCAAATGCCCGCCGTCCTGTTCCAGGGCCTGCACGCGGCATTCGCCCCAGACGTTTTGGTTGCGGCCAATCACTACGGTCTGGCGGTTTTGCCACAAATACAAAATGCATTCCCCTTCTTGTACGTTTTCCAGCAAATATTCCTCCAGCGATAAATTGTAAAACGGGTCAACGCTTTGGGTAATCACATAGCGCGCGGATGTAATCATAATCAAGGCCCTTTCCTAAAAAAGATTGCTACGCAAAACAGCCGCACCCCAAAGAGCACGGCTGCTTTGACACGAGGAGCGATTTATGGGAGTTTGAAAGATAAAAGCAACTGCTAAAACGGATATTTTAATACCGGGTTCCTGGCGGCGCCCACTTCGTCCAGACGGCGCACCGGCGTGGTTGTTGGCGCCTGGTGCAAGGCTTCGGGGTCTTCGCAGGCTTTTTGGTAAATTGCATGGAATACCTCGGCCGCTTGGTCTAAGGTATCCTTGCTTTCGGTTTCGGTGGGTTCCACCATCAACGCCTCATGCACAATTAAGGGGAAATACATCGTCGGCGGGTGGATGCCGTTGTCCAACAGCATTTTGGCCACGTCCATTGCGGTTACGCCGTGTTCTTTTTTCAAGTTTTCCAGCGTCATTACAAATTCGTGCATGCAAATGCCGTCGTAGGCAATATCGTACCACTGGCTTAAGCGGCTTTTTAAATAGTTTGCGTTTAACACCGCGTTTTGCGAAGCCTCGCGGATGCCCTCTGCCCCCAGCGTGAGGATATAGGTTAACGCTTTTACCACCACCGCAAAGTTGCCGTAAAACGCCTTTACGCTGCCAATGCTTTGTTTAGGCGAATCAAACCGGTAGCCGTCATCCGTTTGCACAGCGTGGTACAGCGGCAGGAAAGGCTTTAACAGCTCTTTGCAGCCAACCGGCCCGGAACCCGGCCCGCCGCCGCCATGCGGGGTGGAAAAGGTTTTGTGCAGGTTTAGGTGAATCACGTCAAAGCCCATGTCGCCCGGGCGCACCACGCCCATTACGGCGTTTAGGTTGGCCCCGTCGTAATAGTTTAAGCCGCCCGCATCGTGGATGATTTTGGTAATCTGCAAAATGTTTTTATCAAAAATACCCACGGTGTTGGGGTTTGTCAGCATAAGCCCCGCGGTGTCCTCGCCAACGGCGGCTTTTAGCTTTTCAATGTCCACGCAGCCCTCTTCGTTGGAGGGGATGTTGACAATCTGCATGCCCGCCATGGTGGCCGAAGCCGGGTTGGTGCCGTGGGCGGCGTCGGGCACGATGATTTTGGTGCGGCGGGTATCCCCGCGGGATTTGTGGTAAGCCTTAATAAGCAAAAGCCCGGTAAATTCCCCGTGCGCGCCCGCGGCCGGCTGGAAAGTCATCGCGTCCATGCCGGTGATTTCGCACAGATATTTTTCGGCCAAGGTCAATACCTTTAAGCAGCCCTGCACGGTATGGGCCGGCTGCAAGGGGTGCACTTTGGCAAAGCCGGGCAAAGCGGCCATTTCGTCGTTGATTTTGGGGTTGTATTTCATAGTGCAGGAGCCCAACGGGTAAAACCCGTCGTTTACCCCGTGGGTGCGCTTGGCAAGCTCGGTGTAATGGCGGGAAATGTCCACCTCGGCGATCTGCGGCAGGCGCAGGGGCGCTTGCCTTTTTTCTTTTGGTTCGCAGGCGGGCACATCCAAAGGCGGCAAAATTGAGCAGCCGCGCCCTTCTACGCTTTTTTCAAACAACAGTTTCATTTGCCCACCTCCTCTAAACAGGCTGCCAGCGCGTCAATCTGCGCTTTGGAATTCATTTCGGTTACGCACCACAAAAGCCCGCCCTCTATGGGCAAGGGGCCTAAAATGCCGCGCTGTTCCAAGCACTCCATCAACTCCTGCGGGTCTGTAGGGCAGGTGGTGACAAATTCATGGAAAAAGTCGCCCTCATACACGCGGCCAAACCCACTTACAGCGGTGATTTTTTCACAAGCATAATGGGCCTTGGAATAGCACTGCCCGGCCACCTGCTTTAAGCCTTCTCCGCCCATGGCGGCCATATACACGCTGGCGGTTAAGGCACAGTGCGCCTGGTTGGAGCAGATGTTCGACGACGCTTTTTCACGCCGGATATGCTGTTCGCGCGCCTGCAAAGTCAACACAAAAGCGCGCTTGCCCTCGATATCGGTGGTCTGGCCCACAATACGCCCGGGCAGTTTGCGCATCATGGCGCTGGTGGCCGCCATAAAGCCCAAATACGGCCCGCCAAACGAAAGCGGCATCCCCAGCGGCTGGCCTTCGCCCACCGCAATGTCCGCCCCGCATTCGCCGGGGGTGGGCAGTATCGCGCAGGCAATGGGGTTTACCCCCATAATGGCTTTGGCCCCATGCGCATGCACAAGCTGGCAGATGGCCTGGGCGTCTTCTATCACGCCAAAAAAGCTGGGCTGGGCAAAGTATACGCAGCTCACGGTGTCGTCCAACTGGGCCGTTAAAGCGTCCAAATCCGTCTTGCCATCCTTTGCGGGGATGAGCACAAGCTCGGTGTCGGCCCCTTCGCAGTAGGTTTGGATGGTTTGTATCACCATGGGGTTGGCGCTTTGGCTTACCAGGGCTTTTTGGCGTTTACGGTCCTTGCACATGGCAACCGCTTCGGCCGCGGCCGAGGCCCCGTCGTACACCGAAGCGTTGGAAACATCCATGCCGGTGAGCTCGCAAATCATGGTTTGGTATTCAAAAATGGACTGCAAAATCCCCTGGGAAATCTCCGCCTGGTAAGGCGTGTAAGCGGTGATAAATTCCTCTTTGCCCGTCACGCTTTTTACAATGGAGGGGATGTAGTGGTGATACGCTCCCGCGCCCCTGAAAATGGAGGAAAACACGCGGTTTTCGCCTGCCATTTCCTGCATGATGGAGGAAACCTCCAGCTCGCTTTTGCCCTGGGGGATACCAAGCGAATCAATCATCATTTCCTTGGGCACAGCGCCGTACAGCTCGTCAAGGGTGTTTACCCCAACAGCATGAAGCATTTCCTGGCGCTCGGCCTGGGTAGATGGTACATAGCTGCCCATGCTTATTCCTCCTCTTGGCAGACCTTTTCATAATCCTCGGCGCTTAGCAGCTCTTCTTGGCCGGAGATATTGCTCACTTCAATGAGCCATGCGCCATAAGGGTCGGCGTTGATTTTGCCAGGTTCGTCCAGCAGTTCTTCGTTTACTTTGGAAACTTCCCCGTCAAAGGGCGAGAACACATCCGAAACCGCTTTTACCGATTCCACATCGCCAAACGCTTCTTCTTTGGTTACAGGGTCGCCTACCATCGGCAGGTTTACAAATACCAAATCGCCCAGCGAATGCTGTGCATAGTCGGTAAGGCCTACCAAAGCGGTGGTGTCGTCTACCATTTTTACCCATTCATGCGAACGTGTGTACTTTAACTCCTGCGGATGATTCATAACAAACTCCTCCTAAAATTCCAATATTTTTATGGGGCGCTGGCCCCGGTGTTTTGGTGCGCAAAGGACATATTCCCTATTTAGCGCAAACCGCCCTAGTGCTGCGCGCAGTGTTGGCAAATGCCGTGCCTATGTTTGCCGCACCAGCAAGGGCTGCTATTTTTCTTGGCTTAACAAACCTGCCTAAAGCAGCGTACAGCGTGCCCGTTGATGCGGCATTACCGCACCCTAAGCCCTTGCTTTGGGCAAAAAACCCGCTTGTGGCAGCCCATGCTGGATGTTGGCCGCCAGCGCCTTATGCGCGCTTGTAAAAGGGCAGCGCCACCACTTCGCAGTCGATCAAACGGCCGCGCACTTCGGCCTGCACCTTGGTGCCAACCTCGGTGTAAGGCATTTTCAGCATGGCCATAGCGTACGCCCCGCCCAAATAGGGGCAATGCGTGCCCGAGGTGGTATGCCCTACCTCCTGGCCGTCTACCAGCACGCGCTCGTGTTCGCGCACAATGCCGCGCCCTACCACTTTTAACCCCACGCGTTTGCGGGTAAGCTCGCCTTTTGCTTCCATAGCCGCTTTGCCGATAAAGCTTTCCTTTTTCATTTTTACCGCAAAGTTTAAACCCGCCTCCAAGGGGGTGACAGTGTCGTCCATCTCGTGGCCGTAAAGGGGCATGGCGGCTTCTAAGCGCAGGGTGTCACGCGCGCCCAACCCGCAGGGGATAAGCCCCAAATCCTTGCCGGTTTGCAGCAATAAATCCCACATTTTGGGGGCGTCCTCGTTCTTCATATAAATTTCATACCCGAATTCGCCCGTGTACCCGGTTTGCGAAACCACGCAGGCAATGCCTCCCACCGTGCATTCGGGGATAAAATGGTAATATTTTTCCGGCATGGAAGAAGCGTCGGCCAGCCTTGCCAAAATCTCTTTGGAGTTTGGCCCCTGCAAAGCAATCTGCGCCACCTCATCGGAAATATCCGCAAACTGCACATCCCCAAACAGATGCGCTTTCATCCATTCCACATCTTTGTGGCGGTTGGCGGCGTTTACCACCACCATATATTTGTTTTGGTTGTAGCGGTATACAATCAAATCGTCCACCACGCCGCCCTCATCGTTGCACATGGGCGAATAGCGTACCTGGCCGTCTACCATGTTGGTAAAATCGTTGGTGAGCAATTCATTTAAATTGTTTAAAGCATCCGGCCCTTCGTACATCACTTCCCCCATATGGGAGACATCAAAAAGCCCGGCTTGTTTGCGCACCGCCATGTGCTCGGCAATTACCCCGGTGGGGTACTGCACCGGCATCAAATAGCCTGCAAACGGCACAATTTTGCCGCCTAAGGCCACGTGGCAGTCGTATAACGGCGTTTTCAGTTCCATCGTCATTCCTCATTTCCAACCAAAAGTTTGATAAAATTTCTACAAAAAAACGGAGCGTGCTGAAAAAACAGCAAGCTCCGTCGTTTCACCTGAAAGATTCTCCCTTTCGGGATTGCTTCTTCGGCGCCAAAAATGGCTCTCCCGAGTTTCGTCCAAATCCGGTCCTTTTGCCTGAGAGTTTTGTTGCCTACTCTCCCCTTCGGCGCCCCAAAACGGGATCTCTCCCGGATTCATCTTCCGAATATGCACTTGTTAAATCCAGTATAAAAGATGCACATCGTCAAGTCAATCGCTTTTGGGGATCTTCTTTACTTTTGTAGAAAAGGATAAATTTATCCAAAATTTTTATGGAATTTTCGCAATGCTTTCAACAATCTGTATAAAAAACGCCCATGGTTTTAAGCGCCCCAGTTGACCGTAACCTGCTCTTTTCCATAATAATTGGCAATGGTCCGGTTGGACCATGGGTAATCGGGGTCCTGGGTCATATCCCCGTAATACAAAAGCTCCACAGGGTCTGTATAAGGGGTAAATTCCACCACCTGTACGGTTTCATCTTTTAGCACCGCAAGGCGCTGCTGGTATTGGGCGTGATAATCGCTTGCCTGCCCGGTTATTAGCGAATACACCGCGCTGGCGCTTAAATAGTTGGGCACGTTTTCTTTGATTCGCGGCTCGCCCGAAACGGTAAAGCGGGTAGCGCAGCACAACGCCACCGCCAGCAGCAACACCGGGAATGAACGGCGCAGCATGGCGTTTGCTTTGGGCAAAGCGCCCTGCCAATCCATGCCGTGGGCTTGGCAAAAGGCGCGCAGCTTGGTTTTTACCCATCCGCACCAATAATACAGCTGGATGCTCCACAGCCACCAAAAGCCAAGGTAGATGATGTTGATAATCCTGTCTTCCCCCGGGCCGCCCATGCCGTAAACCGCCGGGGCAAACTGGGCGCTGTACAAACAAAACGCCGCGGCGCTTACCAGCATCGGGAACCGGTAGGAAAACCCGCGGTTGCCCGCCATACGCCAAAACAGCACGCACAGCAAAACCGATACGCCCACAAAGGCGATATCCACCCATTGGCCCATATAATGCAGCGCATAATAAAACGATTCGTATACCGTGCCTTTGATTCCCGGCTGGTATTCCACATAGCTTTGCGCGCGTACGGCATTGCCCGGTGCCAGCATATTCACCACCAGGGTTGCCCCCAGCACCAGGATGCAGGCAAACACAAACCACATGCGGCCTTCCTTGCGCAAAAATTTAAACAGCCAGTACATTCCCAGCAGCAATAAGCAGGCAAGCGCTGTAACATAGTTGCCACCGCCGATGGGAATACACAACAGCAAGATGGCAATTTTGCGCCAAACCGTTGGCTTTTGGCGCTCTTTTAGCATCCACGCCACCAGCACCAGGCCCAAGGAGTAAAACAGGGTATAATACACGCCCCCGTTAAACCAGAAAAACCCCTGTACCCCGCTGGGGATTGTCTGCATGCTAAAAGTGAGGATGACCAGCAACGCCAATGTGGCAAACGTTTTGTTAAGCCCCAGCACCTTTTGCAAGGTGCGCCCAAAGTAGATACTGGCCCCCACAAAAGCGCCAATTAACAAAAAGGCGGTAATAAAGTACCAGCTTTCGCCAAAAATGGCCGGCTGCAGGGCAAACAAAAACACCGCTGCAAAGCCGCCTTGCCATTGTTCATACACCTGCCCTACCTGGCTTGCCGCCTGTTTTAGCACCTCCCACAGGCTGCCGCCGTTTTGGACAATTTGGTGCGTTGTTTGGCTGAATACATAGTCGTCGATTTGCGGGTGCGAAAAAAACGCCAGCACCAGCAAGGGTATTAACGTAAGGGCAAAACCCAGCCAGGCAATTTTTACCCATGTTTTTGTGTTGATGTGCTTTTTGGGTAGTTTTGCTTCCATAGCCATTCCTTTCTTACTTTGCTTTATTCGGTCACGCCAAAGCGCGCAAGTTCGTCCAGCACCTGTGCAAGCGCAAGCCTGCGCCCCATTTTTTCTTTAAAATGGTAGGATTTGGTTTTGCCTTCTTCCCGCAGGGTTTGCATCTGCTGCAAAAGGGCTTGCTGCTCGTTTTGCAAAGCTGTTACCATCTCTTCCAGCCTGCACAGGCGCTCGGCGGCTTGCCCGCCAAACCCCTGCGGCGTTTGGGTTATGTACTCTTGTGCAATATAGGCGTTTTTGCCGCTGCGAAAACCATATGCCTGCAAGGCTATTCCCCCTTTACTGCTCATCCGGGCGCCAGTTTTTGCATACATCCACCCAGCCGCGCGCGTGGGAATATTCCTCCAGCTCCTCACAGGTGAGCGCTATGGCGCTGTTGGCGCTGCCGCATGCGGGGTATACAATGTCAAACCGCTTGAGCGATACATCCAAGTATACCTCCACCCCGGGTTTTACCCCAAAGGGGCATACCCCGCCCACTTTGTGGCCGACCATCTCTTCTGCCTGTTCGGGGGTAAGCATTTTGGCCTTTTGATGAAACTGCGCCTTAAAGCGGGCGTTGTCCACCTTGCCGTCGCCGGCGCATACCACCAGCACCGCTTTTTCATCCACCAAAAACGAAAGCGTTTTGGCAATGCGCGCGCCTTCGCAGCCAAGCGCTTTGGCGGCCAGTTCCACCGTAGCGCTGGAAGCATCCAGCTCCAATATATCCTTTTCACGTCCCAAAGGGCGGAAATATTCTTTTACTGCCTGAATGGACATGGGAAATTCTCCTCTCTAGTGTGCGTTTTTTCGTTTGGGCTTTGGGGGCGGCAATGCGTCGCAGGTGGCGCGTATAAACGCCAAAAGCGCATCGCTTTTTTCCACATCCTCCACCAAAAAATACGGTTTTGCGCCCTCGTATGGAGGTACCTGCGGGCAATGGGGCCAAAGTTTTTGCCCAGCCGGGGTGATTTTGACAAACAGCTGGTTATCGCAAATAACCCCAAATATTTTTCCCTCGCAGTAAACGCCAAATTCACCGAACATCTTTTTATAAGCAATACTTCCGGCATCCTTTAGCTGTTCGCAGGCAAATTCCACAAATTCTTTGCTAGAAGCCATGGGTATCCCTCCGCGTTTTTTCTCAAACCGGGTTTAGTATACCACGTTTTGTGTTTTTGCGCCATAAAAAAACAGGGGGGAGAATTCTTTTCTCCCCCTGGCGTCTGTTTTTTATTCTATCACAGTAACGTCCACCGTTACATCTTTAAACCAGCGCCAGCCGGCCATGTACCAGCCGTCTAACACAGCTTCTTTGTCGATGGTGCAGTTGATGATATCGTATTCCAGCATTTCGCCTGCAAAACACCCCATTTGGTTGGGACCATAGTCAAAATGGATGACCACCCCGCTGTGGCAGGACACAATGTCGCTGGACACTTCCCCCGCAAACCCGCCGATATTCGAAGGACGTACCCGGCCAACCTGGCGGACATACAAATCCCCCACAGCCGAACAGTCTTCCAGCACCATGGGAAAATAAGTGGAGCCGATAAAACCGCCCGACTGCCTGCCGCAGGTGACCTGCACATCGGCACTGCAATGTTTAACAGTTATGGTATTGTTGCTGTAGTTGTAATCCGCGGTGCCGGCGCCTATCAAACCGCCCACATGGGCGTCGCCCTCCACCTTGCCGGTAACCGAGCAGTTTTCCGCCACCGCGCCCTGTACAATGCTTCCGCACAGCCCGCCAACAGCAGCATAGCCCTCTGCGGTTTGTTTCACATCCACATTCTCTAAATTTAAGTTTACCACTTTGCCTTCCTGGCCGATGCAGCCAAAAAAGCCAATGCTGCCCGTATCGGTAGTGTAGGCGGTATAAGCCCAATTGGAAATGGTGTGTCCCTGGCCGTCAAAAGTGGCGTTAAAACCGGGCATTTTCTTGGCATAAGGGGCCATATAATCGGCATTTAGCAGTAAATTGCTGCCAATAGGTTCAAGCCGTACGCCGGTTAAATCCAAATCGTTTACCAGCACATAGGTATTGCCCTCATAGGCGTTGTCAAGCCCGTTTACCTGCTCGGCCAGCTCCAGCAAATCCTCCACCGTGGCAATTTCAATGGTCTCATTTGGGGTATCCTGTGCCGGAACGGTTTGCACCGAAACAAAGCGGTAGATGGTATCCCCCTTGTGTTTTTGCGCAATTTCAGCCAGTCCGCCTTCAGGGTCTTCTTGCAGTACAACCGGTCGAAACTCATAGCGGTTATCCAGCAAAGCAAAGGCATAATTGCTGTATACGTCGTTGTGCACGCGCTGCACAATAACTTCGATGTTGCCGTTTTCCAAATAGCGCGCGCTGGAAATGGCAGATTCGGTAAAGTTGTCCCATACTCTGGCATCATATTCTACCGTAAAAACCGGCTGTATGCCAAAATACAGGGAAAGAACCTCCTTAGCAAAAGCCTGCCACTGCGTTGTAAAAGCGGCTTGTCCCTGCTGGTACAGCCCGCTGGCATACGGGTAACAAATGCGCACATTATCCTGCAGGGTACCAGCTTCAAACGGTTTTCCCTCGCAGTAGCATTCAAACAGCTCTATTTGCGTACTCAGTTCCTGCTTTACCTGCTGCGGCACTTCGCCCGTTGGCACCTGGCTGCTGGCGCTTGGTGTTTCGCCTGTACTGGATATCTCCCCGGGCGGTACACTAGGCGGTACCTGTGCCGCATTTGACAAAACCTGCCCGGGCGTCTGCGCAGTACACCCAAACAGCGCCAAAAGGCATATGGCGTATAGCAGCACAACCGTTATACTTTTTTTAAGAATACATCTGCCCTTTAAAAAGTATCCTTGCTTTTGCATTTGATGTCCCCCTCCCAACAATGCATAATAAAAAGAACGTTGATATTGATATTTTTATTGTAAATGCCGAATCCATCTAAGTCAAGAGGTATGCCCCAGAGCTTATTTGGAACCGGCCTACCGTCCGCTTTGCCTGCAGGATAGCATTGCCAAAGCTGGTGGTTTTACATTTTTAAAAAGTTTGCGGGGAGCTTACCATTTGCACACGGTATGAATATTAAAAAAGCAGGCGTTTTCCTTAGGCTTTCGCGGCGCTTGCTGTGAAGCTTGTATAGCCAGCAGCCCAACACTTGTTAAATCCCTTTGACCAAGCCTGTGTTTCCTTTGCCCACAACCGGGACATATATTTGCAGGCAACCCGCTAGGCCGGCTTTATTTTCTGTGTGCAAATAAGAGCACAGAAACAAAAATACCCGCTGGACCAAAAGCCACAGCAGGTATTTTTGAAAATGCCGCTTTTATGTTTCTGTTGCGGCGTTTGGTTTTGTTTAGCGGTCGCTTACGCTGTCCTGTTCCACCAGCTCTACCGGTATGAGCAGCTTGGCGGGCAGGCTTACATGCTCTACCATCTGCCCAAACAGGTTGGAAACCGCCGCCTTGGCAAGCATGGGCAGATGGATTTCCACCGTTGTGATTTTTGGCAGGGCGTATTTTGCCTGTTCGGAGTTATCAAACCCCGTTACGCTCACATCCTGCGGCACGCGCACGCCGGCTTGCATCAGGGCCTGTATCGCCCCTAAAGCCAGGCGGTCGTTAAATGCCACAAACGCGGTTGGCAGCTTTTTTTGGCTTTTTATAAGCGTGTTGACCGCTTCAAAACCCGATTCAACCTCCCAGGAATCCCCTCCGAGGATATACGCATTTTTTAATGCAAGCCCTGCTTCATACAGGGCCGTTACACAGCCGCGCAGGCGTTCTATGCTGGTAACATAGCTTTCCACACCTTTGATAACGCCTATTTCTTTATGTCCGCGTTTTATCAAATGCCTGCAGGCCAAATAGGTGCCGGTAAAATTGTCCGACAAAACCGAGGGCAGCCGCTCGTCGTACCCGTTGATGAGCACCGACGGGATTTTCCGCTCCAGCGCCCGCGCAATATGCGCCCGCGAAACGTTGCTGACAAAAAAGATGCCCGCAAAATCGTTTGCCGAAACAATGGCGTCAAAATCGTCCTGCTCGTCCAAGGTGGAATAAATCACCGAATACCCGCGGCGCTGGCATTCTTTTTGCACGCCGTAAAACAAGCTGGCATAAAACGGCTGGGTGATGCGGTCGCTGTTGCGCGCGCTTTTGGGCAAAAAAAACGCGATGGATGCGCTTTTTAACGCGCTTTGGCTTGCCGGCTTCCCGTAAATTACCAGCGTGCCCTTGCCAGGCTGCTTTTGTACCAGGTTTTCTTCCACCAGCATCTGCAAAGCGCGGCGCACGGTAATGCGGTCCACATGGTTTGCAAGCCCGATTTCCCGCTCGCTGGGCAAAAGGCTTAAGCTGGGGTATTCCCCGCTTAAAATTTTCTCTTTCAGCTGGGTGTACAGCTGTTTGTACAAAAACATTTTCCCGTTTTCCTGTCCCAAAGAAATCCTCCTGCCCTTTTGTTGCTAAGGTTATTGTACCGGCTTAAGGCGCGGGTGTCAACTTACAGGGCCTTGTCAAAGGCGTCCAGCATCAACTGCTCGGTAAGCGGGGCGGGGTTGCAGGTGATGTGCCCGGTGGTTTTCTTCACCGTTTCTACAATGTGCTGCATATTGGGCGTTTCTTTGATATATGGTGCCAGATGGGTTGGCGCGCCGATTTCCTCGCGGATTTGTTTGACCCTTTCAATGGCGTTTTGGGCGTTTTCGCGCGCGGATTTACCCTCTTCATACACGCCCAGGGCCTGCGCTATCTTGGCGTATTTTTCGGCGGCGTAGTCCAAATTCAGTTCCATTGCCCCGGGCAGGAAAATCGAACAGGCGTCCCCATGCGGGATTTTGTACATGGCCCCCAAAGGCTGCGCCATAATGTGCGCAATGCCAATGCCCGCGGTGATGGCAAGGCCGCCCAAATAGCTGCCCAGCATCATGTCCCCGCGCGCTTTCAGGTTGTTTGGCTCGTCGCAGGCCAGTTTGATGCTTTGGTTGATAAGCTCCATTGCCTTTAAGCCGTACATTTCGGTTAAGGGGCTGGCGTTTTTGGATACATACGACTCAATCGCGTGGCTTAATGCATCCATGCCGCAGGCCGCGGTAACGGCTTTGGGGCAGCTTACGGTAAGGGTGGGGTCCAAAACCACGATATCGGCAATCATGGTGGTGTGGTACAAACTTTTTTTCAGGCCGTTGTAGTTGTTAAGCACCACGCTGGTTTTGGTGGCTTCCGCCCCCGTGCCCGATGTGGTGGGAATGGCGACAAACAACGGCGGCACCTGTGTTACCTGGCGCCCTTCCATCTGGTACTGTTCAATCATGCCGCCGTTTTTGGCAAGCATCCCAATGGCTTTGGCCGCATCCATTACGCTGCCGCCGCCCAGCGCCAGGGTGCAGTCACAGCCCTGTTCTACAAAAATGTCACGCCCGGTGTTAATCATGTGCAAATCCGGTTCGCTTGTCACTTTGTCGTAGCCCACATGCGCAATGCCCGCCTGTTTTAGCAGCTGTGCGATGTGCTCATACGCGCCTTTTACCGACCGGGAATAGGCAAAAAACACCTTTTTGCAGCCATACCATTTGATAAGCTGGGGGACTTGCTCGATTTGGTTTTCCCCAAAAAGAACCTGGCGGTTGTTGACGATTTCAAACATACTACTGCCTCCATTTTACTACCAGTTGTATTTTTAAATACAACCAAAATCCTTTTTATTGCAAACTTAGTGTAGCACATGTGGTCTAAACCGTCAATCCATTTTGGGTTTTTCTCTAAAATAGTGGACAATCTTTTGCGAGCCAAGCGGTTTTTTGTGTTTTTCCATAAAACAGGTGCTTGATTTTTTGCTATTTACACTACCGGTTGTATTTTAAAATAAAAAGGCCAGAGGGCAAATTCCCTCTGGCACATGTGGATTTCTTGTTCTATCACAACGGCGGCCTGAAAGCGGCATACTGTAAAAATATTGCCTATAGCCGCCGCGCAGCATCAAAACCGGCGGCTGCCGCCCCCATGCCTGCGCCCGCTGCTGGAGCGCGTGGTGGTAGAGCGCGAGCCCCTGCTGCGGCTGCTGGAACCGCCGGAGGAGTTGTGTTGAATACGCCGCTGGGTAACGGTGCGGTTGACAAGCACGTTGCTGTTTACCTGCAAAGCCAGGGCGGTTTTCTCCCGTAAGGGGTAGGCGTTTTCGCTGCCGTCTTTGCTGTAGCGGTAGAATACAATCCCCGTTGCTACGCCTGCAACTACCAGCGAACCGAGCAGGTATACCACCAAATCCCCCGTGGAAATACGGCTGCGCCTGGTTGGCGCATAGCTGTCCACCTCGCCGGTCTCGCTGTCGTAGTTGTACTGGTCGCTGGGCACGCCCAAAGCGGCATAGTATTGTACGTCTTCCAAAAACGCTTCGCATGCGCCCAGGTAATCTTCCTCAGCAAGGCAATCAATCACATGGTCCAGCATGGTGTCAATGCGCGCATCGGTAAGGATGCGAATCATCTGTCCGTCGGTGGAAATCGCCACCTCGCGCTCGTGCATATCAATGAGCAAAAGCACGCCGCTGCGCCCGCTGCCGTAGCCCATGTTCTGTTCTTCGTAAAAATCGTCGGCATACAGCTTGGCGCCTTTGCCCTCGTTGTCTACAATGGTTACAATGCCAACATCGGCGTTGGCGCTGTTTGCCGTTTGGGCGATGGTTTCTTCCAAGGCGCTTTCCTGCTCAGGGGTAAGCAAATCGTCCATATCGAACACACGGTTTTGCTCGGCAAACACGCACATGGCGCATGCAGCGCCCAAAACCGCCAGCAAAAGCAGCATGGCCATGCCTTTTAAGCAAACTAGATGGATGCGCGTCACAGCAGCCACCCCCCTAACAGGCAAAGCAGAAACAGCCCGCCCCAAATGCCAAAAAACAGCGCCAGCAGCTTTTTGCCGCTTAAGGGCAGCTTGCCGCAGATTTTGCCGTTTTGGCCGTTTACCGTGTAGCAGTAGGTTTTCCCCCGATGGGTGTAGCTCATCGTCCACACCGGCAAAAGGGTGTGCTCCCAGTCTTCGTTTTGGGGCGTGGCCGAAAAACTCTGCACCTGCAAGCTGCTGTAACCGCTGCAGGTTTCCCTAAGGCGCCGCTGGCAAAATTCGTTTGCCAGGGAAAGAAACTGCGGGTGCGCTTTTTCCTTATCCAATTCCCGCTTTTGGGCCATAAACCCAGATAAATACGCCATATGAAAGGGCTTGGCGCTGCTCAGGTCATAGGGGTATACCCCTGTGATGCGCGAAGCGTCCTGGCGCAGGCTTGCCAAAATCGGCACATCCGTCAGCTGCATATACCCTGCGCGCTCCAGATGATAAAAACTGGTTTCGGTGTATTGCGTATTCCCCGTATTCCATGTGCGCACGTTTTGCGCATTGGCCGACATCTGCACTTGGGCGTCGGCGTCCACCAGCCAGAACGGGAAATACACGCCCGTCATTTTCTCCAGCTGGGAACTGGTGCAAAAATCCTTGGGCACAAACCATTTTTTGCTGCACAGCTGCGCAAAGCGTTCCATGGCCTGCTCGCGCGTGACTTCAAACGGCACCACGCGGTCGGGCTTTAAGTCCCCCGAAAGTTTGCCTGCCAGCACCACCGGGTTGTGGCAGTAATAGCAAAACGTGGCGGCGGTCGCGTCCTCGCACACCACCTGCGCGCCGCAGCTGGGGCATATGTATTCCACCGCATGCCCGTCAAACGCGGCGTCTTCTTCCTCAGGCGCCTGGGCGGCGCTTGGCGGCGTTTGCGCCTCTTTTTGCGCATCCGGCGCGCTTTGGGCATTAGGGGATTCATCTGCGCCTGGCGAAGCCTGCCTTTTTGCAAAGCCCGGCGGCGTTTGCGCGCCCGCCTGGCCGGCTGGTCCCCCCTGCGTATCCGCCGGCTGGTTGAGTATATCGTCCATCTGCGGGAAAGCCTTATCCAGTTCCTGCTGGGTAAACGCGCTTAAGCAGTAATCGCACACAAAGCGCTGGCGCTCGGGCGAAAAGGTAAGCGGGCCGTCGCAGTTGGGGCATTTATAAGTAACAACAGCCATATTTCTCCTCCAAATGCATGGTTTTTACAGTTACATCCGGTCGTTTTCGTCAATCGGGTCGCCGCATTCCGGGCAGAATTTGGGGATTGGCCCGTTGGGGTCGGGCGTAAAGCCGCATTTGTTGCAGCGGATACCCCCTGGGCGCTTTGCCCCGCACTGGCTGCAGAAATTGCCCTTGTTGGCCGCCCCGCACTGGCACACCCATTCGCCGCCGCTTTGGGGGCGCTTTTGCCCGCATTGGGCACAGAATTTGGCGCTTGGGGCGTTTTGCGCACCACACTGGCATGCCCAGCCTTCCTGGGGTTGGGCCGCCTTAGAAGCAGCGGCGTTTTGCTGCATCTGCGCCTGGTTTGCCTGCGAAAACGCCCCGGCGATAGAGCCCCCCGCCTGCATGCCGACGCCCATCCCCATAAATCCGGCCATCGAACCCGCGGCATTGGAGCCAGCCGCTTCGATGCCGCGCGCCATAGCGCCCTGCACATAGCCCTCGCGCACGCTCGGGTCGGAAAGCATGGCGCCCTGGTTGCGCATGTTGATGAGCTTTTGGGATTCTTCATCGTACGAGATGCTGGCCAGCCCTACCGACTGGATTTCCATGCCGCGCATGGCGCGCCAGTCCTCATCCAGGGTGGTGGCCATATAGCGGCTCAGTTCGCGGCCCTTGGATGCCACAAACGAAATGCGCACCCCGTCAGCGGACATCTGGTTGATGGAAGCCTGCAAAGCTTCCAAAAACTCGGACAGATACTGCTCGTTGATGTCGTTGATGTCCACACGCTCGGCGCTGCGGGGAACCGCTTCGGCGTAAAAGCGCAGAGGGTCGACAATTTTAATGGAATAGGTGCCGTGCGCACGCAAAAACAGCTCGGCGTTGTAGGCGTTGTCGAAGTAGTTGATGGGGTTGCGCGTGCCGAATTTGATGCCTTTGATCTCCTGCAGATTGATGTAATACACCTTTTGCGCCTGCGGGGTGGTGCCGCCGAACTTGATGCGGTTGAAGGATTCTTTTAAGGAATCTTTGAACTGGCCGTTGAACAAAGAAGGCTGGCTGGAATCGGACACTTTGTAGTAGCCCGGTTCGGCGGTGTAGTCCACCACGCGCCCGCCGTCTACCAGCAGCATAAACTGGTTGTCGTACACATGGATGATAGACCCGTTGGACACCACATCCGCCGTGCCTTTTTTATTGCCCATGCGCCTGTCGTTTTCCCGCACGGTTACCCCGCTGGTAAAAACCGTAGTGTCGCTCATGTCGTTGGGTTCAATGGCTTCCAGCCACTGGTCGCCCAAAGTGCCGCCAATGGCGTTGATGGTTGCTTTGACAATTCCCATGATGGTTTCCTCCTTATCGCATAAACGTATAAGCCAGCTCGTGTGCTTGGCGCTTGCTTGCACGCCGGCTTTTCTTCGCATCCCGTTTGCCGGGCCAAACCGCTTAAAGTCCCATACCCGCCATATTGCACCAACATGCTGTAAGCGCCAAAGCCGTGCCTGCCGCTGCCGCCTAATGCCGCGCCCAGCCGGCAATGTTTGGCAGCGGCGCAAAGGGCATTGTTGCATCCGGCCTGTGAATTGCCCTGCCGCCGGGCCGTGTGTGCAAAGCGCTGTTTTACCGGCGGGAAAAGCCGCCGCTGCCGCCTGCAAGCTTATTGGCTGTGCTTGCTTGCGCTTTGGAACCGGTTTGGTTTAGTATACCATATTTTGCCTTTTGAAACAATTGCAAGTGCTTTTCCTTTCTTTGGTAAATAATCCCATTTTGCACAAAATTCCAACAACTGCTTTTCAAAAATTCATTTTTATTATACAATAATTTTACAATTTGCTGCGTTTTTATAGAAAAAGGGAGGCGAGTTTGATGAAACGTAGGGTCATGCTTTGCATTCTTTTGGCATGTGCGGTTTTGCTTGCCGGGTGTGAAAGCGCACAGCCGGCATCTGAGTTGATAGAATACCCACAGCCGCCTGCGCTGGAGGATGCCTGGCCGCCCGCTTTGCCGCAAATGCCAACG
>CAJFVS010000077.1 GCA_904420505.1 Candidatus Alloruminococcus vanvlietii
AAATTTTAAACAGCGATAAAATTTATCAAGAAAACGAAGAATTAAAAGAAGAAATCCGCCGGTTAAACGAAATGCTGGTGGATTACGACCGCTACAAGGCTGAAAACGAACAGTACAAGGAATTTTTAAACCTAAAAGAAGAAAACCCCGATTTTACTTTTGCGCCGGCTTCGGTGATTGGGCGCGACCCCAACGACCGGTTTGGTTCGTTTACCATTGACAAAGGCTCGCTTGACGGCATTGAGCTGTACGACCCGGTTATCACCGCCGATGGGCTGGTGGGGCGCGTTTACCAGGTGGGGACGATTTCTTCCAAGGTGATGACGATTTTGGACCCGCAAATCAATGTGGGGTCGTTTGTGTCCTCCACGCGCGATACCGGCATCACCACCGGCGAGCTGGAGCTGTCTTTGGAAGGGCGCTGCAAGCTTATGTACCTTTCGCGCGACAGCGAAGCGAGCCCGGGCGATTTGGTTATCACTTCCGGCACCGGCGGGGTGTTCCCGCGCAACTTGATTATCGGCAACATTGTGGAAGTTTTGCCCGAAGCGCACGGCAACTCCTATTACGCGGTGATTGAGCCCATTGTGGACATCGACTCGGTGAAAGAGGTATTTGTCATCACCTCCTTCCGCGGGCAGGGTTCGGGCACGGATATGCAAGAGGAACTGCCCCAAGAGGATACCTCTTCGGATGCGTCTTCTTCTCAAAGCTCCACGGTTTCTTCCCCGCAAACCTCTTCCCAGGTCAGCAGCGCTTCTTCGGGGCAAACCTCTTCGGCCTCCTCCCAAACCACTTCCACAACGCGTTAGGGGGCGGGGTTTATGCAGAAAAAGAACTGGTTTCTTGTTTTAAAATGGAGCGTTTACGCCCTGCTGCTTTTGTTTTGTTTTGTTTTGCAAACCACCCCCGGCCTGTTTGAGCTATTTGGCACCAAGCCCTTGTGGGTAATGGTTTTGGCCATTGTGGTGGCCGCTTTTGAGCGCGAACTGCCCGCTGCGGTTTTTGGCTGCATTGCCGGGCTTTTGTGCGATTCTTCAGCAGGGCGCTTAATGGGCTTTTACGGGCTGTTGCTGCTGTTTGCCTGCATGGGGCTATCGCTTTTGTTTTCGTTTTTGATTCGCAGGGTGCTGCCAACGGTGATGGCCTTTTGCGGGCTGGCGCTTTTATGCATCCTCACCATTGACTTTTTCTTTTTATATGTTTTACCCGGGTTTGGGGGCGCTTCGCTGGCGTATTTATACAAAATACTGCCCACCGTTTCCTTATCCATCGTCGTTTCCTCTTTGCTGTATTTGGCGGTGCGCTATGTGCACATGCTGGCAGAGCAGCACACAGAATAAATTTCAAATGTCTTAAAAAGGATTCTAACTATGAACAAAGCCAATTCCCGTGTCCGTCTGGCAGTGTTAATCGGCATACTGGTTGTGCTGTTTTCGGTTTTTGCCATACGGTTGCTAAAATTCCAGATTATTGATGGGGAAGAGTACCGCGAGATGTCCGTGCAGGGCAGCTACGCGCAGGTAAGCCTAAAAGCCGTGCGCGGCGAGGTGCTGGATGTCAACCTGGAGCCGATTATCGCCAACCGCGAAGGCTACAGCGTGGTGTTTTACCGCGCGTTTATGCCCCAGGGCGAAGAAAACGACATCATCCTGCGCTTAAACGACATTTTGCTGGAACGGGGCGAATCCCATATCGACAACCTGCCCATCTCGCAGCAGGAGCCGTACGCGTTTACGGAGGGTTCGGATTCGGCCATTTCCCGCCTGAAAACGTTTTTGGACTTGCAGCCTTATTCCACGGTGGAAAACGTGGTGGATGCATTGATTGAACGCTATGACCTGCAAAATTACACCCCGGCCCAGCAGCGGCTGTTGATGGGCGTGCGCTATGAAATGGAGCAGCGCGGGTTTAACAATTCCACGGTGTATACCTTTGCAGAGGATATTAGCATGGAAACCGTCACCCGCATTAAGGAAAATTCCCATTTGCTAAGCGGGGTGGAAATTGAAGAAACCCCTGTGCGCGATTATACCGAGGCCGCTTCCATGCCGCATATAGCCGGCGTGATAGGCCCCATTTACGCCGAAGAATATGCCGAACTAAAAGAGCAGGGCTACCAAATGAACGATACCATTGGCAAATACGGCGTAGAAAGCGTATTTGAAGAGTACCTGCGGGGCATCAACGGCTCTTTGGCCATTGCGTTTGATTCCAAAGGCAATGTGCTTGAACAAAATGAGACAACCCCCGCCACCCCCGGCAATACGGTGGTGCTTTCTATAGACAACCGCATACAAAAAATTGCCCAGCAGGCGCTGGAAGACCAAATCCAGTATTTGAACCTTTACGGGCGCGAAGGCTTGGGCAAAGAAACCAACGGCGGGTGCGCCATTGCGGTGGATGTAAAAACCGGCAAAATTATCTGCAGCGTAACCGCACCCACCTACACCTATGAGGATTACCAGTACAATTACGCCTCGCTTTTGGATGAGACGCTCAATTCCCCCTTGCTCAACCGCCCGATGATGGGTTTGTACGCACCGGGTTCTTCCTTTAAGCCGGTTGTGTCGGTTGCGGGCTTAAACGAAGGGGTGATCACCCCTTCCACCCTTATCAACTGCACCCGCGTTTACCGGTATTTTGCACCTTCTTATACCCCCTCCTGCCTGGGGTACCACGGCAACATCAACGTGGTGGGGGCTTTGCGGGAATCCTGCAACTATTTTTATTATGAAACCGGGCGCCTATTGGGGATTGACAATGTCTCCAAATACGCAACCATGTTCGGTTTGGGAAAAAAAACCGGGGTAGAGGTGCCCGAAGCCACCGGCCATGCGGATTCGCGCGAGTACCGCAAAAGCGCAGGGTACTCCTATTACAGCGGCGATATCCTGCAAGCGTCCATCGGCCAGGGGTATAACTTCTTTACCCCCATCCAGCTGGCTTCTTACACCGCTACGCTGGCAAACCAGGGCAAGCGCATGAAAATAAGCCTGGTGGATTCGATTTACTCGTACAACCTGGATGAAAAGCTTTACACCTTTGAACCGGAAGTACTGGATTCCTTTGAGCTTGACCAAACCATTTGGGATACGGTAAAAGAGGGCATGGTGGAGGTTTCGCGCATTGGTACGGCGCAGTATGTATTTGCCAACTACCCCTATGACGTAGCCGCCAAAACCGGCACCCCGGAAACCACCAGCGCGCCGAACGCCATCTTTATTGCCTATGCCCCGGCCGACGACCCGCAGATTGCCGTGGCAGTGGTGCTGGAAAAAGGCTATTACGGCTACAACGCCGGCGTGGTTGCCAAAGCGATTTTTGACGCATATTTCTTCCCGGATGAGCCGGCAGACCCCATTTTACCCAATTCGTCGGGCACCACTTCTTCCCAAATGGCGCAGGATGCTTCCTCCGCACAAAGCCAAACATCCAGCACAGCTTCCGGCAGCCAAAGCACAGCCCCATAAATGGGATTTTGCTGGGTAGTTTGTAGAATCTTTCTCCATAAGATTTTACAATTTTCACATTCAGGCATTTTATTTTGCGTTTTTGTTGTGGAATTTGTATAAAATCGTTGCTTTTTCAATTTTTTCGTTTATAATGAAAGTTAAGGGCGTGTAGTATGGAAACCCAAATCTGTTTAATAACCTCCGGCAAAGGCGGCGTAGGGAAATCCAGCGCTTGCGTGATGTTGGGCTTATCCCTTGCCAAAAAAGGCAAGCGCGTACTGCTGTGCGAATTGGATGCCGGTTTGCGCAGCTGTGATATTATGGCCGGGGTTGCTTCCCAGGTGGTATACGATTTGGACGATATCCTGCAAAAACGCTGTGCGCCTGCCAAAGCCGTTTTGGCTCACAGCCAATATTCCACATTGCATATCATCCCAGCGCCGGCAAAACCTGTCCAAGGGGTACAAGCCTCGGCGCTTTTGCACGTGATGGAGGGTTTCTCCCCGTATTATGACTGTATTTTGGTCGATTCCCCCGCGGGTTTGGGCCAAGGGTTTGATATTGGCGCGCAAATTGCCACCCGCGCGTTGGTGGTGGTAACGCCTGACCCTGTGTGCGTGCGCGACGCGTTCCTTACCGGGCGCATGTTAGAAGATTTTGGCGTGCAGGACCGGCGGCTGCTTATCAACCGGCTGCCCAGCCGTTTTAAAGGGTATGAAACCCTGCCGGATTTGGACGCGGTGATTGACCAAACCGAAATGCAGCTTATCGGGGTTATCCCGGAAGATTTGCGTTTAAGCCAATGGCTTGCCAAAGGCGAATGCACCCAGGTAACCGGGCCCATTGCACGGGCTTATATGAATGTTGCTTCCCGCTTGTTAGGGGAAGAATGCGAACTGCTTATACAATAGATTCAAACCGCAAACTTACATACACAAACCACACAACCGCCGGAAAAGGAGATGACACAGATGAATATTGCATTGATTGCACATGACTCCAAAAAAGAATTAATGGTTCAGTTCTGCATTGCATATTGCGGTGTGCTCAGCCGCCACAACTTGTGTGGCACAGGCACCACCGGTAAATTGGTTTCTGAAGCGACTGGCTTGCATATTGTACAATTTTTAAGCGGAGAGCACGGCGGCGACCAGCAGATTGCTTCCCGCATCGCCTGCAACGAAATTGACCTTCTGCTGTTTTTCCGTGACCCCATTAACCCTGCTGCCACCGAACCCAACGACGCCGATCTTCTGCGTTTGTGCGATGTTCACAACATCCCGGTAGCTACCAACATTGCCACTGCGGAAGTGCTCATCCACGGGTTGGAACGCGGGGATTTGGACTGGCGCAATATTGTAAACCCCACCCGCTAACCAATATTTGAAAACCCAATACCACAAAAAGCATAAAGAAGGATTTATAAAAGGTTTTGGCCCCTGCCTTTAAGAGAAACGCGCCGTTTGGCTGCAAGCGCGTTGGCAAGCCCAAACCGGGTGACGCCCTTCTTGCTGGTGTTTGCCCGTATCCCCGCGTTAAGGGGGCCAAAGTGGAAAGCAAAACGCTTGCTTTCAATGAGGGTGGTACCGCGAAGACTGTTGTCCTCGTCCCTGTAGCAATATAGGGGCGGGGTCTATTTTTTTGCAGCGCATTTGGGCCAAAAGCATTTTCCGCTTTTTGCAAAAACCGGGGAAAACCTTGCCGCGCCGTTTGCCGGCAGCCTGCCGGGCCAAAACGGCCGTGGCCTTTGGCGAATGCTTTTTTGCCCCGGCTTTGGAAAGGGCAGCCTTTGCCCTTTGCTGTACGCCTGCCCGAGCGCAGCGCAGGCAGAAAGGCTTGCCGGGCTTTGGGGAAAGCCCCATTTTCGCCGGCTTTTGGCCCGCTTATATTGACAAATCCCGTACATTTTTGTACAGTGGATGCAAACCGCTTTGTGTTTTGATAAGAAAGGATGACCCATATGCCACTTTTGACAACGGCGCCGCGCGGCACGCAGGACGTGCTGCCCCAAAACAGCTACAAATGGCAGTTTATTGAAAAAACCGCCCTGGATACCGCCCGTTTGTTCGGGTTTAAAGAAATTCGCTTTCCCACCTTTGAGCATACCGAACTGTTCAACCGCTCGGTGGGGGACACCACCGACGTGGTGCAAAAAGAAATGTACACCTTTGAAGACAAAGGCAACCGTTCCATCACCCTGCGCCCCGAAGGCACCGCCGGCACCTTGCGCGCCGTGCTGCAAAACGGCCTGTTAAACGACGCTTTGCCCCAAAAGCTGTGCTATCTGGTGTCCTGCTTCCGGTATGAAAAGCCCCAGGCAGGCAGGCTGCGGGAATTTCACCAGTTTGGCGTAGAAATGCTGGGTTCGCAAAGCCCCAGCGCGGATGTGGAAGTGATTTTGCTGGCAAAATCCATCTTCGATACCCTGAAAATTCAAAATATTGACCTGCACATCAACTCCATCGGCTGCCCCAAGTGCCGCAGTGAATACCACAAGGCGCTTATTTCCTATTTTAATTCCTACAAAGACCAGCTTTGCGAAACCTGCCAGAGCAGATTGGAGAAAAACCCCATGCGCATCCTGGACTGCAAAAGCCCGGTCTGCTCCAAGATTGCAGCCGGCGCGCCGGTGGTGCTGGATTATCTGTGCGAAGACTGCCAAACCCACTTTGACAAGGTACAATCGCTGTTAAAAGCCTGCGGCGTTTCGTTTTCCATTGACCCGCACATTGTAAGGGGATTAGACTATTACACCAAAACGGTGTTTGAATTTGTTTCCCAAAACATCGGCGCGCAGGGCACCGTTTGCGGCGGCGGCCGGTACGACGGATTGATTGAAACCTTAGGCGGGCCCTCCACCCCGGCGCTGGGCTTTGGCATGGGGCTGGAACGCCTGCTGCTTTTGTTAGAGCAAACCCCCGAAGCTTACCCGCCGGAAAAGCGCTGCGACCTGTACATTGCGCCGCTGGGGGAAGAAGCCACCGCCAAAGCGGCCCAGTTAGCCGTTGGGCTTCGGCAGGAGGGTTTTCGCTGCGAATACGATTTGATGGGCAAATCGGCCAAGGCGCAGATGAAATACGCCAACAAGCTGGGCGCGCATTTTACCCTGGTTTTGGGCGATAACGAACTGCAAACCGGCAAGGCGGCGCTTAAAAATATGGACACCGGCGAAGCCCGCGAGGTGGACCTGGAAACCGGGGTACTGTCCGCCTTGTACGACGAGGGCATTGCCCAAACCATACACAACATCACCCAGGATATCGAACACTTGATGAAAGAGGAGAGGTAAAACCATGGCAGAAACAATGGGCAATTTAAAGCGCACCGATTACTGCGCGCATTTTGGTTTGGAAAACGAAGGGCAGGAGGTTGTGGTATGCGGCTGGGCGCAGCGCACCCGCGATTTGGGCAACCTGGTGTTTATCGATTTGCGCGACCGCACCGGCATTATCCAGCTGGCGTTTGATGACATGACCGACCGCGAGGTATTCCAAAAAGCCGCCTCGGTGCGCGCGGAATTTGTTTTGTGCGCCAAAGGGGTTGTGCGCAAGCGCGAAAGCGTCAACCACGATATCCCCACCGGCATGATTGAGGTGTACGTACACGAGCTGCGCATTTTGGCGAAATCTTTAACCCCGCCGTTTGAGATTACCGCCGAAACCAACGTAAAAGAGGAGCTTCGCATGAAGCACCGCTATTTGGACCTGCGCCGCGCACCCTTGCAAAACGCCATTATGATGCGCCACAAAATTGCCAAAAGCGCCCGCGATTACTTTGACAAGCAGGGCTTTTTGGAGATTGAAACCCCTATGCTCATCCGTTCCACCCCCGAAGGCGCGCGCGATTACCTGGTGCCCTCCAGGGTGAACAAGGGCTGCTTTTATGCGCTGCCCCAGTCGCCCCAGCAGTATAAGCAGCTGCTCATGCTCTCGGGGTTTGACCGTTATATGCAGATTGCCAGGTGCTTCCGCGACGAGGACCTGCGCGCCGACCGCCAGCCCGAATTTACCCAAATTGACCTGGAAATGTCCTTTGTGGATGAAAACGACGTGATGGAGGTTGTGGAAGGGTTTATTCACCATGTGTTCAAAGAAGTACTGGATGTGGACATCCCGCTGCCATTGCCCCGCATGCCTTACGATGAAGCCATGAACCGCTTTGGCTCGGACAAGCCCGACACCCGCTTTGGCTTGGAGCTTGTGGATTTGGCTTCTGCTTTGCCCAATTGCGGCTTTAAGGTGTTTTCCGACGCGCTTGCAAACGGCGGCTCGGTGCGGGCCATCAACGCCAAGGGGCTGGCTTCTTCGCTTACCAGAAAAGAAATTGACAAGTTAACAGACTTTGTAAAAACCTACCGCGCCCGCGGCCTTGCCTTTACCCGCATCACCGAGGAAGCTACTTCCTCCAGCTTTGAAAAATTCCTCACCCCCGAAGAAGTAGCGGCCATTCATGCAGCAACCAACGCCGAAGTGGGCGACGTCATCCTGGTGGTGGCCGACCCCAAAGAGCAGGTTGTGTTCGATTCCCTGGGTGCCTTGCGCTGCCATCTGGCGGAAAAATATAAGCTGTACGACCCCGACGCTTTCAACTTTTTGTGGGTGTGCGATTTCCCGCAGTTTGAATTCAGCGAGGAAGAAAACCGCTATGTGGCCAAGCACCATCCTTTCACTTGCCCCAAAGAAGAGGATATCCCGCTGTTGGACACCGACAAGGCAAAGGTGCGCGCCAGGGCTTACGACATTGTGCTAAACGGCTGCGAAGCGGGCGGCGGCTCCATCCGTATCAACGATTCGGCTTTGCAGGCCAAAATGTTTGAGGCATTGGGTTTTACCCCCGAAGAAGCGCACGCGCGCTTTGGCTATTTGTTAGACGCCTTCCAGTACGGCGTGCCCCCGCACGGCGGTTTGGCCTTTGGGCTGGACCGTTTGGTGATGCTCATGCTGAAAAAAGATTCCATCAAAGAGGTCATCGCATTCCCCAAAATGCAAAACGCCAACGAATTGATGACCGAATGCCCCGCACCGGTGGATGAGGCCCAGTTAAAAGAGCTTTGTATTGCGCTGGATATGCAAGAATAACCTTTTTTCGCCGCTTTAGGAGGTTTTGGCATGAAATATTCCCGTTGGTGCTTCTGCCTGGCTTTGTGCGCGGCCCTGCTGCTGGGCGGCTGTGCTTTGCAGGGGCAAACACCTTCTTCCTCGGCAAGCATTGCCATGCCGCAGGAAGCAAACACCTGGCCCGAAAACGATTTTACCAGCCAGATTCCAAAACCGCAGGCCGGGCAGATCACTTCCATCATCGACGACTCGGCAAACGGGCGCTTTACCGTTTCGCTTGACGATGTCACCCGCGACGAAGTGGACGCGTATTTGTCCACCCTGCAGGAACAGGGCTTTGTCAAGGTAGAGCAGGGGGAAAACGATGTTTCCGGCGGGGTGCTGCTGCAAAAGGATAATACAACGCTTTCCATCGCCTATTCCGGCGATAGCTTCGGCATTCTCATCATTTGTCAATAAATCAAAACAGGGTAGAAGCTTCTTTTGCCCTGTTTTTTTGTGCCTGCAAAGCCGTTTTTCCCATCGGGGCTTTTTTAAAAGCGGCCAAGCGGGGCAAAACATGTGTTTTTGCATCGCCCGCCACAGCGCTTAAAACAGTGAGGAGCTTCGCAATACGCGTTGTTTTTAACGCATAAAGCAGCGCCTTTTGCCCGTTTGGCCGCAAAAGGCGCACGCAATTGTGCCAGGCATGGGCGGCAAACCCGCGCGGGGGATTTGTTTTGCCAAAACTTGACGGGATGTGCCTTTTGGGTATATGATGGTTAAGTGTGATTTTTGGCGAGTTTAGGAGGAGCGCTATGGTCAGCGTATTTTTGCAAATTTGCATTGTTTTTTTGCTGTCGTTGGTATCGCAGTTGATTGAAGCTGTTTTGCCCATCCCCATCCCGGCCAGCATCATCGGCATGGTGCTGCTGTTGGTTTTCCTGGGGCTTAAATGGCTGAAAACTTCCCAAATTGAACAGGTTTCCAATTTCTTTTTAAAGAATATGGGCTTTTTCTTTTTGCCGGTTACGGTTTCGCTTTTATGGGAATACAAGCTGTTTGCCGACCAATTGGTGGCTTTTCTTATCGTTATACTGGTTAGCACGGTTTTTACCTTTTTGTGCATCGCTTACAGCGTACAGCTTACCATCCGGCTGGTTAACCGCCATAAGCTGAAAAAAGCTGCCGGGCCGGCCGCTATAGGGGTCATCTCCAGCGCGCAAAAGGACCCTGACGCCCATACCGGGCTTTAAAAAGCCTTTAGCACAAATGGCGTCCGGCTTTTAAAATGCTGTGAAGCAATGTGTTTTACAAACTGGCATGAACAGAAAGGAAGTGCGCGCCCATGATGGACGTAATGGAAAGCTCATTTGGCCTGCTGACCATTTGCCTGCTGGCTTACCAGGCAGGCGTTTATATCCACAGTAAAATCAAAACATCGCTGTTAAACCCGTTGCTCATCTCGGTGGTAATCATGATGGTGTTTTTATCCATCTTCAATATCTCGCAGGAAACCTTTGACAGTGCTGGCAGCTTGATTGAAATGCTTCTGCTGCCCGCAACCATCCTGCTGGCAGTGCCGATGTACCACCAGCGTGCGCGCATTAAGCAAAATATTCTGCCCGTGCTGGTGGGGTCTGTCGTGGGGGTGGCCGCCGCGTTTGGCAGCGTGTATGTGCTGTGCCGGCTGTTTAACCTGGATTTGACCACCATTTTTTCATTGATGCCCAAATCCACCACCACCGCCATTTCGCTGGAAATTTCCAAAATTTTAGGCGGCGTGCAGGCCATTACGGTGGTCGGCGTGGTGTTTACCGGCATGTTTGGCACCATTTTGGCGCCTTTGCTCATTAAAATTTTCCGCATCAAAGAGCCGGTTGCACAGGGTATGGCCATCGGCGGCACTTCGCATGCGCTGGGTACCTCCCGCGCAGTGGAAATCGGCGAGGTGCAGGGGGCGTTTTCCGGCATTGCGGTCAGCACGGTGGGGTTAACCGCCGTGGTGGTTGCGTTGTTTTTGCATTAAACCAAATCCAAAAGCGGAGGGGGTTCCCTCCGCTTTTTTTGTTTGCCTTTTTTTGCAGCCAGCCCGTTTCATTCACCAAAAGCCCATACACGCGTTGCCCCATTGGAGCAGTGCTTTTTTTAAAGGCCCAAAACAAGCACCCGCCTGCGCTGTTATTTTTACCCGCTGTTTGGCGTCTGCTGCCAATGGGGCGAATCATTTGCTTTGGGAAAGCGATAACAAAGGCCCGCCAAAATTGGCGGGCCTTTTCTATAAGTATGTACGGGCAAACCCTGTTTTTCGCCCAACTGTATGCCCAAGGCAAGCTTTTTGCAAAACAGCCGGGTTATTCCTGGATGCCGGGGATTTTGGGCAGGGAGTCAAACCCTCTTTGCAAATCCGCATCGGTGGGGATATAATCGACCATTCTGCCCTCCTGGTAGGCGGAGTAGGCGGTCATATCAAAATAGCCGGTGCCGGTTAAGCCGAACAGGATGGTTTTTTCTTCGCCGGTTTCTTTGCATTTTAAAGCTTCGTCCATCGCCGCGCGGATGGCATGTGCCGATTCGGGCGCAGGGAGGATGGTTTCGTATTTGGCAAAGAAGGTAGCGGCTTCAAATACTTTGGTTTGTTCTACGGCAACCGCTTCCATATAGCCATCGTGATAAAGCTTGGAAAGAATGGGGGACATGCCGTGGTAACGCAGGCCGCCCGCATGGTTGGAGGAGGGGATGAACCCGCTGCCCAGGGTGTACATTTTGGCCATGGGGGTGATTTTGCCGGTGTCGCAGAAATCGTAAGCATAGCGCCCGCGGGTGAAAGAAGGGCAGGAGGCCGGCTCTACCGCAACAATGCGGGGGTTTGTTTTGCCGGTTAATTTGTCCTGCATATACGGGGCAATCAAACCGCCCAGGTTGGAACCGCCGCCGGCGCAGCCGATGACGATATCCGGGTATTCGCCCAGTATATCCATGGCTTTTTTGGCTTCCAGGCCGATGATGGACTGGTGCAGCAGCACCTGGTTTAACACCGAGCCCAGCACATAGCGGCAGCCTTCGGTGTGGGTGGCTTTTTCCACAGCTTCGGAAATGGCGCAGCCCAAGGAACCGGTGCAGTTGGGGTCATCCGCCAAAATTTTGCGCCCAGCTTCGGTGGTCATGCTCGGGCTGGGGATCACTTCGGCGTCAAAGGTTTTCATCACCGCTTTGCGGAAGGGTTTTTGCTCGTAGGAAACCTTAACCATAAACACCGTAAGCGGAATGCCAAAATAGGCGCAGGCTTCCGACAAAGCGGTGCCCCATTGGCCCGCGCCGGTTTCGGTGGTAAGGGAGGTTAAGCCCTGTTCTTTTGCGTAGTAAGCCTGGGCAATGGCCGAATTGAGCTTATGCGAACCGGAGGTGTTGTTGCCCTCGAACTTGTAGTAGATTTTGGCCGGGGTGCCCAGCGCTTTTTCCAAATTGTAAGCGCGGCACAAAGGCGAGGGGCGGTAGATTTTGTACATTTCCAAAATTTCCTCGGGAATATCCACATAACGGGTGGTGGCGTCCATCTCCTGGTGGGCCAGCTTTTTGCAGAACACCGGGTAAAGGTCTTCTTCGGTAGCGGGTTTCATGGTGGCGGGGTTAATCATCGGGTCGGGCTGTTCTTTCATATCTGCGCGCAGGTTATACCATTGTTTGGGCATCTGCTCCTCGGTTAAATACAATCTGTACGGTATTTTTGCCATAATTGTTCAAACTCCTTTCAAAATGCCTTGCGGCCATAAAATAAGCAATAAAAAAGACCTTTGCCCCACTTTACTGGGACAAAAGCCATAACTTCTGCGGTACCACCCGGTTTGACGTGTTTTTGCACGCCCACTCGCTTCGCATACATCCTATATGCGCTTCCTTTGTAACGGGTGAAGCTCCCGTCAGGCACTACTCCTTGCGTTTCGTCCTGCCCTCATAAGTCCATTCTGCAAAGATTGACTGCCGCAATTGCACCGGCTGCGGCTCTCTGTAAGGCAATGGCCTTTGCATACTCTTCTTACTCAACGGTTTGGATGTGTTTTGTTTTTTCTTATTTTATGCCCAATAAATTGTTTTGTCAACACTTTTTTGCTAAAATGAAAAGTATAGAGAAAATGCTCGAAATGGTATGGAGCAAAAGGAGGATTTTTATGGAACTTTCCCCGCGTTTTCCCATTTTGTTGGATAACCCCCGCGCATGGCGCACCTATTTGGGCGGCACGCTGCTCGATGAGCTGCATGGGCAGCCTTCCCAAGGGGACAACCATTTCCCTGAGGAATGGATTATGTCGGTTACCTGTGCAACCGCGCGCCCCGAAGTGCCCGACGAAGGCTTAAGCCATGTTGCCCAAACCGGGCAGGCCCTGCGCGATTTGATAAAACAGAACCCTGCCGGTTATTTGGGCCAGCGCCATTTGGCAAAGCAGGGCGAAACCCTGGGCGTGCTTATCAAGCTCATCGATTCGGCCGAGCGTTTGTCCATCCAGGTGCACCCCGACCGCGAAGCGGCCCGGCGGCTGTTTGATTCCCCGTTTGGCAAAACCGAATGCTGGTACATTTTGGGCGGGCGCGAGATAAACGGGGAGCCCCCCTGCATTTATTTTGGCTTTCAAGAGGGGATTACCCAGGCAGAATGGAAGCGCTGCTTTGACGAGCAGGATATCGAAGGCATGCTCCAATGCCTGCACCGCTTTGACGTAACCCCCGGCCAGACCATCCTGATAGAAGGCGGCATGCCTCATGCCATTGGCGCGGGCTGCCTGATTGCCGAAATCCAGGAGCCGACCGATATCACCATCCGCACCGACCGCATCACCCCCAGCGGCTACACCCTGCCCGACCGGCTGTGCCACCAGGGCATTGGGTTTGAAAAAATGTTTGAATGCTTCCATTACAACGGCATGAGCGCCAAAGACATCCAAGACCGCTGGTTTTTGCCCGCGCGCGTGCAAAAGCAGGAGGAGGGCGGCAGTATTCGCACCCTGGTGGGGTATGAAGACACCACCTATTTTGCCATGGATGAAATTTTGGTAAGCCGCCGCCTGTGCGTGCCGGGAACGGATGTGTTCAGCGGCTTGTATGTGCTGGAAGGCGAGGGGGAGCTGCTGGCAAACGGCAGCGTATTGCCCATCAAGCAGGGCCAGCAGTATTTTGTACCCGCGCAGGTGGGCGATTTTACCCTGCAAACCGCCGGCGCGCCTTTGCGTGTGCTGCACTGCTTTGGGCCAAAGGCCGAATGAGTTTTTCGGGCTTTGAAAAAGGGCCAGGCGGCGTAAAAACGCGCTGCAAAGGCAATTGACGTGCCAATCCGGCAAAGCCCTGCAAGCGGGGTACCATGCCGTTGGGCAAATTCTTGCAAAAGGGGCTGGCCCTTTGCCCGCAGGCGGCTTAAAACCCGCCCCTTTGGATGGCGCCCCCAGAAAACAGGGATGTGTTTTGCTTGGGCGAAATTTTGCGTTTGCATGGACGAAACCAGGCCGGTGCGGTATAATAAAAGCAATTGGCGGCTGCTAAGGCAACACCCTGCCCACACCCGCCCTATAAGGCAACAGAAAGGATGTTTTGCAATGAAACTGGCAATATTGGAACCCTTAGGCATCGACAATGCCTCTTTGCTCTCCCTTTTGCGCGAACAAATTGGCGAGCAGGTGGAAATTGTAACCTTTGATAACCGCGACGAGGATCCGCAGGCTTTGATAGAACGCGCCCAGGGGGCGCAAATGGTGGTGCTGTCCAACATCCCCTTTGGCAGGGATGTGCTTCAAAACCTGCCTGAACTAAAAATGATTTGCGTGGCGTTCACCGGTGTGGACCACATCGACATTGCTTACTGCAAGGAGCACGGCATTACCGTGCAAAACTGCGCGGGCTATTCCACCGTGGCGGTAGCCGATTTGGTATTCGGCTTTGCTTTGAATTTGGCGCGCAACATCCAAACCTGCAACCAGGCCACCCGCCAGGGCTTGACCAAGCAGGGGCTTATCGGCTATGAGCTTTGCGGCAAAGCCTTTGGCATTGTGGGCTTAGGGGCCATCGGCCAGCGCGTGGCCAATATCGCCAATGCGTTTGGCTGCAAGGTATACGCCTATTCGCGCACGCCCAAACAGGTGCCGGGGGTCACGATGGTGGATTTGCCCACCCTGCTGAAAACCTGCGATATTGTCAGCCTGCATGTGCCGCTAAATGCTTCTACCCGCGGCATGATTGGCAAAAACGAGCTTGCCATGATGAAAAAAAGCGCCTATCTTATCAACACGGCCCGCGGCCCGGTGGTGGACGAAGAAGCCTTGGCCGAAGCGCTCAAAGCCGGTGTGATTGCAGGCGCCGGGGTGGACGTATACGAAGAAGAGCCGCCTATTCCCTACAACCATCCGCTCATTGCCGCGCCCCATGTGATTATGACCCCGCATGTCGGCTTTGCCACCGAACAGGCTTTTGAAAAGCGCGCGGTGATTGTGGCCCAAAACCTGAAATCTTACCTAGCCGGCAAGCCCATCAACCAGATTGTGTAACATGGCAAAGGCCATAGCAAAACGTTTGGCAGCACCGGCGTTTTTCCGTCCGGTGCGTTGACAGGGCCAAAGCCCATATACAACTTGGCCAATATCTTGGGGCGAAGGCTTTGTGTATATTATCGGCTTAAACGCCGCAAAATGGCCTGCCAACGGCTGCCCCAAACGGGAACGTTTTTTCAAGGAGGAGCTTTTTGCCCAAACCGCCAAAAGATTGCCCATTTTGCCTTGTTGGCAGGGTAAAAAAGCAAATGCTGTACGCGCTTTATGGCAAAGCGCCTTTGGCGGCAAACAAAATAAGCATGCAAAACCCCCGGGGAATTCCCCGGGGGTTTTATTTGCCAAAAACGGCCTTTATCAACACCATGTTGCCAACCCTGCAAACGGCGGGGTGTTACACATAGCCGTACAGCCCGCGCACCGAAACCTCGCCGGCCAAAATGTTGGTTTCGCGCCCGTTTATTTCGCATATTAACGAAAAATCTTCCGCCACGCCTTTTGCTAAGGCCACCTGTTCATTGCCGTCCAAAATCAACCGCACCTGGCGCCCTATATTCAAACAATTTTGCACATATTCCTGGTGAAACGGGTAGGGCGCTTCTCCTTTGCATTGCTCAACCAAGGGTTTTACCGCCAGCAAAACGGCCTGTGCAAGCGCCAGCGGCGGAAGCGTTTTTTCGCTGTAAGCCTGTACGCTGGTGGCGTGGGGCAGGTTGTTTTGGATAAAATACGCCTGCGGTTGGGTGAGGTTTACCCCAATGCCGCACACCACCTGCGCTTGCCCATCGGTTAAGCGGCTTTCGCACAAAATGCCGCAGATTTTCTGGCGCCCCAGCACAACATCGTTGGGCCATTTGATGCCCCAGCCGGTCACATCAAAATACGACAGCGCACGGCAAACCGCAACCGCACAGGCACAGGGCAGCGCCTGCAAAGCCCGAACCGGCATATCCTTTAGCAAAAACGAAAAATACAGCCCATCCCCGTGTGAATCCCACACGCGCGACAGCCGCCCTTTGCCCGCCGTTTGGCGTTTGGCCAGCACGGCTGTGCCATGGGGCAGGGTACCTAGACGCTCTAGCAGATAGGTATTGGTAGAAGGCAGTTCTTCCACCGTTTCAAAAGGCGCGCCAAAAGGGGTCAGCTCCATAATTTACACCTCCACCAGGTTGATAACCGCAGCTTTTCCCACCAAATCCACAATGGCATAGCTGGGCGCGCCTTCGCGCGGCTGGCCTAGCGAACCGGGATTGACAAGATACAGCCCGTTTTCGTAATGGGAAAATTTTTGATGGGTATGCCCAAAGAATGCCAAGGTACAATTTTGTTCACGCGCATGCTTTGTAAGCGTTTGCAGCGAAGATTTTACCCCGTATACATGCCCGTGGCAGAACAGGGCTTTGTGCTCTTGCAGCTGTACAATGCGCTCATACGGCTCTGTGCGCGCCCAGTCGCAGTTGCCGCGCACAGACAGAACCGGAAGCTGCGGGTAAAGGGACAATAGGTCGTCCATCTCGCGCAGCCCGTCGCCCAAGTGCACAAATGCATCGCAATGGTTTAAATGGCGCTGTGCCACCTGGTGCAAACGCGAAAATTGTTTGTGGGTATCGCTTACCACAATTAAACGCATGGGTACCGCCTTTCTTCTGTACACATTTTAGTCTATTCCTTTATAAAATAACATAAAATGAATACAAAGCAAAGGGGGGATACCATGCCGAAAGAAAATAGGGAAGAACTTTACCATTTGGCCAGCCAAAAGCTGGGAATAACGCCTGAAGAAATAAAAGATGCAGCCGAATCGGGCAAGCTGGACAAATTGTCGGGCAAGGTGGATATGCAGGCGCTAAACGCTGTGTTAAACGACCAAAACAAGCTGCAGCAGTTGCTCAGTTCCCCGCAGGCGCAGATGCTTTTGAAGAAGTTTACGGAGGAAAAATAACCCATGGATGATATGGTAGCCAAGCTTTCGGCCATGTTGAATGACCCTAAAAGCCTAAACCAAATACAACAAGTTGTACAAAGCCTGACAGGCGGCCAAAACGGGCAGAACACTGCGCCCAACCCGGGCCCGCCGCCCGCGCAGCAAGGGCCGGATGTAGCACAGATGCTACAAAGCGCGATGACGCCGGCAACGGCAGGGCCGGGTTCAAACGAAAAAAAGCCCGGCAACCAAAACCCTATGCCGGCCGATATGCTAAAAGGGCTTTTGCCCGGCATTGACATTGCTACGCTTATCAAAATACAGCGTGCGCTTTCCACAGTGGACAACGATGACAAGAATATCCAGCTTTTGCGCGCATTGCGCCCGCATTTAACCCGCCAACGCGAAGGGCGCATTGACGAAGCCATGCGCATTATGCAGCTTATCCATATTCTACCCATGTTAAAAGAAAGCGGCTTGTTCGGGGGTGAAAAGCGATGAACTGGCAGTCGACCGGTTATTCCCAGGGGGATATTATGCGCATGCAGGAGGACGCTATCCGCCGGGTGCGGCAAATGCAGCAGCGCGCGCAAAGCTATGCCAAAGCAAGCCCTTCCAATGCGCCTAACCCGCCTGTGCAGCAGGCCCCCGCCAAGGATGTACATACGCCCGTGCATACAAATTCTTTGCCTGCAGCGCCCCAAAAAGGGCAGCCGGCAGCGGTAAACTGCCAAAACGCCAGCCCGCTTTTCAGCCTGAATTTGGACAACGACCGGCTGCTTATTTTGGCGCTGCTGCTCATCATGATTCAAGAAAAAGCGGATATGACCATTATTTTGGCCCTTTGTTACCTTTTGTTTTAAACAGCGTGCTTTTGGCCCCTAACAGCGCTGCCTGTTTCGGGGCCTTTGCTTTTATATGCCCTAAAATGGGGGCGCGGATTATAAAAAGCAAGCGGTTTGCCAAAGCGTAAGCTGCACATACCTCTTGCGCATCCACTTTTAGGAAATATTGTGCAAAAACAGCCCGGAAATTTCTCTCCGGACTGTTTTTATGGGGCTTATTTTTATTAGATGCGCAAAGCAAAACGGACTGCTGGGGGTTATTCCGGCAGTTTAAACAACCAGTAGCCTTTTATGGTTGTACCATCTACATCCGGTTCGTTTGTGCCGTACCAGCAGAGAACCGTCTGGTTAGTAACGGCTACAATCTGCATCCTTCCCTTTTGGGCTACAGCGATTTGCCGGGGCTCTTCGTTGTTGTGCTGTGTGCGCAAATACTGGGTCAAAACGCTCTGGCTGTCCTGCTCGTAATCTATCCAAACCGCCAGCCGCCCGTCCGGCGTGATTTGCTCGTTGTTCTTCCATTCATACTGGTTTTGGCTTATCTCTCCGGTGCGCAAATCCAAATGGGGCAGGCCGCTGTTGCCGCCCACAACGGTGTAATCATCAGGGAAATGTATCCAACCGGTAAAAGGCGCTTTCATATCCCAGTAATACTGGATTTCCCCGGTTTTCAACTGCAAAACCGCCATGCCTAAAGGGGTTACCTGTACACCGGGCAATTCCACATTTGCCACCAGGCATTCACCCCCGTTCATCAGGCGCGGCACTGCAAAGCGCGGGGTCAGCCCATCGGGGATATCTTCTATCACTTGGTAAAGCTTCTCGTTATCCAGCGCCATTTGAGCGTTTTGCCCCTGCAAATCACACAGAAAAACGCCTTCCTGTGCGGTATAGGCAAGCGTTTCGCCGCGCTTGTCAAAGCCGGGCCCGGCCAAAGGGTCCATTTGCAAAGCAACGCTTTGGGGTACTTTCCAATCGGTGAGCAGTTCGTTTCGCAGGTCAAAGGTGTAAAGCGCCGTGTCGGTATAGATGCACACGCTTTCCTCCTTTTCTGGCGATATCCGCATCTCCTGCGCGTTTGGCAGCCCCGGCACAGTATACAAAATCGCGCCGGTTTGGGTATCTACAATGTGCAGCTCGCTTTCTGTCCGCGAAAGGCTGCACAAAACCACTAGCTTATCGCCCATTTGTACCACCTGCTGGATGCTGTGGTTTTTATCCATTGGCAGGGTTAGATTCGCCGCCTTGCCCTCTATTAAGCTGGCAACCGGCAAAGGTTCGGGCGGGTTGGTGATAATTTCCCACAGCTGGTCAAACACCTCGGCGGGGGCCACAAAATAGGTGCTGCCACTTATCCAGGCCAGCATCTGGTTGGAGTACATGCGGTCGCCCTCGCAGGGGCCTAAAATAGTCATGCTGCTGCCATAGTCAACATAAAACCAACGGATATGGATTTTATCCCGGTTGCCGCTTACCTGGGGCACCTGGTCCTGCACCGGCAAAAACTGGCCGGAGTTGAAAATGTTATCAATGCCCTTTAGCATCTCTTTTGTGGGCTGGATGGTTTGTTCCTCGGCCTGTCCGGCCGGCAACAGGGTGATGTCCACCGAATAGGTGGTGCGAAGCATCCGCCCAAAAGATGTAAGCGCATATTCCGGCGGGTTTTGGGGGTGAACGCTTACCAGGGAAGAGGATACCCCCTCCTGCTGCCCCTGGCACCCGCCAAACAGCAGGATAAAGACAAGCAGCAGGCAAATCCATCGGTACGGTTGTTTCATAAAAGTCCTCCTTTTGCTATTGCGGGTATTTTACCAGCAAATAACCCTGTTTCTGGCTGTCGTCATACCGGCACAAAATCACGCTTTCCAGCAGGGCGCGCACACGAAGATTGGCCCCTTTTGTCTGCAAATACACGGTATCGGTCTGGGTGCGTTCATCCCATAGCACCACCGAGCGCACCATGTTGCCCTCTTTATCCCGGCCGATTGCAACATAAGCGGATTGCCCGGCGTCTTTGGAAAACACATCCCCCTTCATAGGGGTATGGGGGATTTCCTGCGTCTGTTTGGTGCGCACATCAATTTGGGTAAAGTCTATGCCAACTGAAACCACCGTGGTATCGTCCAAAAAGGACAGATAATGCGAATACCCCGTTTCCAAATCGTTGTAATAATAGCTTTTGCCGGTTTGCAAATCCACAATCAGGGGGTAGCCAAATGCCCCGTAGGCCACTATGCACTGGCCGTTGTTCATAAAGCGCGGGCTGTGGCACACCGGGGAACCAAGTGCTGTATTCATGGGTGCAATGGGCGATGCGCCTGAGGCACTGCCTGTGGAGGTAGCATCCCAGTAATCGTAAATTTCCTGTTCGTTTTCGCCGTTTAAGCCGCACAAAAACAGCTTGCTTTGGTATGCGTAAACCAGCTTGTCTTTATAAATATTAAAGCTTATGGGCTCTGGCGAGGTTTTTTGAACAATTGTGTCGGGCAAATCCCAGCTGTCCATCTGGTTGCCCTGTGCGTTGTACCAGCGGATGTTCGTTTTGGTATACACCCGCAAAAGGCCGGGGGTAAAGGGGTCTTCTTCTATACCGCCCAGCCCGTCCGGGATTTGGATACTGGGCAGCTCCTGGCCGGTTTTCAGGTCATACAGGTAGATTGTGTTTTTCTCCTCGTCGTCGCTATCGATGTCGCTATCAATAATTGCCAGTGTGTCTTCCAGCTGTACGGCCGCGCGCTCGAACCCTTCAAAATCCGGTATCCATACAACCTCGCGGTCGGTTGCGATGCCTGCTTCTTCATAGGTGTTCTGCACAAACAAAGTGTGCATCCGTTCTGCAAAATCCGCGGGCGCAATAAAGTTGGCATACGTATTTCCCATTTCCAAACAAAGCAGGGTTTTCTCGGCGTAAGGGTCATCGCGGTCATTGGGGCCGTAAATTCTCATATCAATATAAAGCGGCTCTTCGCCGATTTGACCATCGTATACAATTTCGGTGTAATGCCCCCAGTCGCTAATGGACTTCAGCTCGCTCTCCCAGCGCATAAGTTCCGGTTCTGCCAGCAAACCGGCCACCTGCTGCAAAATTTCCCGGGTAACGGCAACGTTTTTGTGTTCTTCATCAACCAGGGTATCGCTTGTCAGCAAACGTATCTGCGAAATATCCCCATTGAGCAGCCTTTCCAGCAGCGCAAGCAGCAAGGGGTCATCCTTGGCTGGGGTCAGCTTGCCCAGCTGGCTGCTTGTCCACTGCGAGGGTGCCTGGCTTTGCGGCATGCTTACATAGGGGGATATATACCGGCTTTGCCCGCTTTGCCCTTGGGCAGACCGGCACCCGCCCAGTATGCATGCCAAAATACACACCATACAAATTCCAACCACCATCAAACGCCGCATATCCCTTCCCCTTTGTGTTTATTGTATGAAATATACTTTAACTTGTAAATATATTTTAGCTATTATTTATTGGTAATCTTGGCTGTTTGCCGCATTTGCTGCAAAAAAGTGCGCTTTTTGGTTTGTTTTCTTTGCAATTTGTGGTATGATGAATTTAGATACCCATCTTGGGATGTTTTTTCACAATGCCAATAGAGAGGACGCATGTATGGCCAATACCATTTGTTTATCCAAGCCGGATTTTATAGAGGTCGTCAGCGATTGTATCTGGCGCGTATGCGATGAGTTTCAGCAAAACGATGTTGTGTTTGCACCGGATAAAACCCCGTCGCACAACCCCAATATCCTGCTTACCGAATATCTGCTTTTGCAAATGTATTTGTTTACCTCGGCGTTTTTGGTGCTGGACGGCAAAGAAGAAACCAAAAACCAGGTGCTGGATGAAATGGCTACCTATATTCTATCCGCTACCGTTTTGCCCAAAGACCACACCCACGACGAGCTGGTAAGCCTGTTTTCCCATTACACCAAACGCTATGCGCAGTATAATGTAGCGCGTATTGCCAACACCGGCAAAAATGCCCAGGATGTGTATGTGGCAAGCCCTTTGGCAAGGGTGTTTTTGCAAAACAATTACGACCAAACCGCACAAAAATCCAACAAGCGCCAGGGCGATTTGACCGCTTTGGTAAAAGATTCCGTGCATGCGTATTTGGACATGCTTGCACGCACGCAGCTGCTGGAAGATGAACAGGGGGTTTCCTTTGCCATCCAGCCGTTTTAAGCGGCGGATAAAATAAAAAACGCCCCTTGGGCAGGCTTTTATGCAACTGCCCCCTTTGGATGGCTTTTTCTATTCACCCAGCAAGGGTGCGCTTGCCGTTTTGTAAGGCTTTAAGCGGCGCGCGCGGGGATTCGCCGGCGCATTGTTTGCTTTTTTAAGGCGCTTTGGGGCGAGCAAGCCCTGTTTTCCATAAAAATACAACCGCAACCCAAAACCAGAGAAAGGACGCTTTTTTATGTGGGCGGTATATGCTGTTGGCTCGGCTGTGTTTGCAGCCCTTACTTCTATTTTGGCCAAGGTTGGAATAGAACAGGTCAATTCCCATCTGGCCACCGCCATTCGCACGGTGGTGGTGTTGCTGTTGGCTTGGGGCATGGTGTTTTTCACCGGTTCGCAGGCGGGCATTAAACAAATTAGCGCCAAAAGCTGGCTGTTTTTGATTCTTTCCGGCATTGCTACCGGGATTTCCTGGCTGTGTTACTACCGGGCATTGCAGTTGGGCAAAGTGTCCCAGGTGGTGCCCATTGATAAAATGAGCGTGGTTTTAACCATTCTGCTTTCGTTTTTCTTTTTGCACGAAACCATCTCGCTGAAAGCGGGGATTGGAGTTGTGCTTATCACTGTAGGCACGTTGTTAATGATTTGATGTGTATTCTATATTCCATAAAAGGAGGACGCCATTATGCAATACAGAAGATTAGGCAACACCGGGCTGGAGGTTTCCAACCTGTGCCTGGGCACCATGGCCTTTGGCCGCTGGAGCGATGAAAAAACCTCGCTGGATATTATCTCGCAAAGCATCGACCTGGGCATCAATTTTGTGGACACCGCCGATTTTTACGGCAAGGGCCAGGATTGGGAGGTAAAGGTAGGCACCGGCGAAAGCGAAACCATTTTGGGCAAAGGCTTAAAGGGACGGCGCGACAAAATGGTGATTTGCACCAAATTCGGCTTCCCTATGAGCACCGACCAAAACCACAGCGGGTATTCCAAAGCGCATATCCTGCGCGAAGTGGACGAGCAGCTCAAGCGCCTGGATACCGATTACATCGATTTGTACATGATTCACCGGTTCAACCCCTCTTACCCGGCTGAAGAAACCTTGCGCGCATTGGAAGATTTGGTGCGCATGGGTAAGGTGCGCTACACGGGTTCTGCCAACATAAGCGCTTGGCAGATGGCCAAATTAAACGGCATTTGCGACCGTTTGCATTTTGAAAAACTGTGCGCTGTGCAGGTGCAGTACAACCTGCTTTCGCGCGAGATTGAACAGGAAATGCTGCCCTACTGCATAAGCGAAGGGGTAGGCGTTATGGTGTACAGCCCCTTGGCCCGCGGGGTTTTGTCTGGGCGGTACAACAGCATTGACGATATTCAGCCCGATTCGCGCGCAGGGCGCGGGGAAGCGTTGATTCGCAAATATTTTACCCCGCAGTATTTTGCCATGCTAAACCAATACAAAGAGCTGGCGCAAAAATACGGCATTACCATGGCGCAGCTGGCCACCTCGTGGGTATTTAACCAAAAAGGCGTTACCAGCGCGTTGGTAGGGGCCAGCAAACCTTACCATATTGAGGACGCAGCAAAAGTAGCCGACCTTGTATGGACCCAGGAAATGCTGGATGAAGTAGCGGCTGTAAAATAAAATGCGAAACAGCGGCCTGAAGCGGCCGCTTTTTTGCAGCAAAAAAGGAGATTGTATGCAGTACCAGACCTTTGTTTTTGATTTTGATTTAACCCTGGCGGACGCTTCCCCGGCGATTTTTGCCTGCAGCCACTATGCGCTTGGGCGCCTTGGCTTTGCCGACGTGGACGACGCCACTATTTTTTCCACCATCGGGCAGCCGCTGGGGAAGATGTTCACCATTTTTACCGGCAGTGACGACCGCGCCAAACAAGAAGAATTTGTGCGCATTTACCGCCAAAAAGCCGAAGAAATTATGGATGGGCAAACCGTTTTGCTGCCCGGCGCCAAAGAGCTCATCACCTGGCTGTATAAACAGGGCAAAACCTGCGCGATTGTTTCCACCAAAATCCGTGCGCGCATCCTAAGCACCTTGCAGCGCAATGGGCTTCAGAGCATGTTTTCGCTGGTGGTGGCCGGGGAAGATGTAAGCGTGCCCAAGCCCGACCCGCAGGGGCTTATGCTTGTTGCCAAAACGCTTGGCACCCCCAAAGAATCCATCTTGTATGTGGGGGACAACCAAATTGACGCGCGCACAGCCCAAAACTTTGGGGTGGATTTTGCCGCTGTGCTTTCGGGCCCCACCCCCAAAGAGGCGTTTGAAGCGCTGCCCCACCGGTATATCTGCCAGGGTTTAACGCAGCTGCACGCCATTTTAAAGCAAGACGCCGCCCGTTAAAGGGCGTGGTGTGCCAAGGCCAAACAGAAATTTTGTGCGATAGCGGGGCAAATGCACGCAACAGCGCAAAAAAGCCGCTGGTTTAAGGGCGGTGTTTTAAGATAACGCAAAGGGACGGCTTCGCTCGCCGTCCCTTTAAAAATTTCTTATTTCGACGCCCTATTGGGACGCCGGTTTTTTATAAGCCACCGGTAAATGCGGGCAGGCGCTTGCGGTCGTGTAAAGTTTACGCGGATTTGAACATTTGCTTTTTGCATTGTGCAAAAAAGCGCAGCCCCACTGTTTAGGGCGTTGTTTTCCAAAATGCGCAGGAGCGCCTATTATTGCGCTTTTATACGCGGTTTTCTTATTTTAACGCCCCATTTCCGGCAAACTAAGCGCAGCAAAAAGCGGACGGAGAGTTTCTCCGTCCTCTTGGGTGTTTTATAAGGGTTTGGGTTATTTTTCTTTGTCGGGTTTTTCTTCCTCTTTGGGCAAAACCTGTACCAGCACTTCCTGTACGCGCTGGTCGTCAAGCTTGGAAACCGTCAGGCGCAGGCCGTTTGTTTCCAAACTTTCGCCCTGGCGGGGGATGCGGTCAAACTGGTCAAGCACCCAGCCGCTTACCGTATTGGAGGAAATTTCCCCGATATCGGGCATGTCAATTTTCTCAAACATATCGTGCACGTTCATGTCGCCGTTTACCTGGTAGGTATTGTTGTCCAAAGCGGTGATTTCATGCACAATTTCGTCGTGTTCGTCCCAGATTTCACCCACCAGCTCTTCCAAAATATCCTCCAGGGTGATAATGCCCATGGTGCCGCCGTATTGGTCGGTAACCACAGCCATATGGGTTTTGTTTTTCTGCAGCTCTTTTAGCAGCGCGGAAATCTTTTTGGTAGGGGGCACATACAGCGGCGTTTTCATCAAATTGCGCACGCAGATGTTTTCCTCTTTGAGCAGGGCGATTAAAAATTCTTTTTCATGCAAAATGCCCACGATGTTGTCGATGGTTTTTTCATATACCGGCAGGCGCGAATACCCTTCCTGCATAAACACATCCTTGATGTGTTCCGGCGCATCGTTGATTTCTACGGCAGCCAAATCCACACGGGGGGTCAGCACTTCCTGCACCGAAATATCGTCAAATTCCAGCGCCGACTGCACCAGTTCGCTTTCCTGCTGTTCCAGCACGCCTTCGTCTTCAATTTCTTCAATCATAACCTTCAGTTCTTCTTCGGTCATGCTGGGCTGGGCGTCTTCTGTGTTGCGTTTGGCAAAAAACTTGTTGGCAATCCCGAAAAAGGCGATAACCGGCGCAAAAATTTTTATATACCAGTAAAGAATGTTGGCGGTTTTTAACGCAAACGCTTCCGGGTTTAAGCGCGCGATATTTTTGGGTAATATTTCGCAAAAAATGAGCACAATAACCGATGTAACAATCACGGATACCGTGGGGCCGATGTCGCCCAAGAGGTTGGTAAAAATAACGGTGGTAAGCGAAGAAGACGCAATGTTTACCACGTTGTTGCCCACCAGCACACCCGAAAGCGCGCGGTCATACTGTTCTAAAATTTTTAATACGGTTTTGGCTTGTTTGTTGCCGTTTGCCGCATAGTTTTTCATCCTTACGCGCGAAGCGGTGGAAAACGCCATTTCGGAAGCGGAAAAATAAAACGACAAAGCCATGAGTACGAGCAAGAGAATATAACTGGATATGTCACTGCCCAATTGGAAACCACTCCTTATTATTTTTAGTTTTAAAAAATATCTTAACAGAAAATCTATGGATAATCAACCGGATTTTGCGGGCAAATCGGCGTATTTTCCCGCTTATTTCGCCGTTTTGGGGCACCCTTTTATCTTTTTGGGCGCACAATCTTGCAATCTCGTTTTATTTATTTTATACTCAATTTACATCCGTTTGCTTTTGCAAAAAACCTTTTGCTGCCATCCAAGGCTTTTTATTTTGGCAAAAAGCATGCATTCCTGCGCCGACCCGCACCGTTTTGGGGGCCTGGCAAAAAACATCCGCTTATACGACATCTTTCCCCTCTATGCGCCATAGACTTAGAGGGGAATGCTTTTTCAATAAAGAAAGGGGGTAAACGCTTATGCCAAAAAAATCCATTAGCGTAAAATTTATTGCGTTGTGGCGGGTACGGATTACATTGCTTGCGTTTATACCGGCTTTCTTAAGCGCGGCGGCTTTGCTGGTTTCTGTGCCGCTGTTTTGGGCCCTTACGGTTTTATGGGTAGGGGCGTACCTGTTTTTCTTTGGGTTTTATGTGCCTTGTGCTTACCGCAAATACGCCTATGGCATCGACAACGGCAACCTGGTGGTCAACCACGGGGTGTTTTATTCGCGTTGCAGTGTTATCCCGCTGCAAATGGTGCAGTATACCGCTGTATCGGCCACGCCGCTTATGAAATTGCTGGGCCTGCGCACGTTATGCGTATACAGCGTGGGCACACGGGTGATTATTGACGCTTTGACAACCGCCGATGCAATGGCCCTACAGCAGCAGCTATTGCCCCAAGGGGAGGTGCCCGATGAAGCGAAGTGACTGGCCCCAGCTTATGCACGGGCATCCTATCATGATTTTCTTTTATTTTGGCAAATATTTTTACCTGTTGCTCATCCCGTTGGCACGCGGCTTTTGGGGCGCTGTGCAAAACGATTTTTACGGCTGGCTTTCCAGCGTGTGGATTGATATTTTGGTGCTGCTGGTGATGGCGTTTTTGGCATTTTTAAACTACTACAACAAGCGCTTTGCCATGGAGGAACGCGGTTTGTTTGTACAGATGGGGGTGTTTTCCCGTAAGGAAATGTTTATCCCGTTTGCGCGCATTACCACCATCACGGTAATTGAAGATTTTTATCTGCGCCCCATAGGCGTTTCGCATTTTCGCATCGATACCATGGCGCAGGACCGCTCCCGCTTTGATTTTGACATCCTGGTTTCCACCAAAAAAGCCGAACCGCTGTTTTCGGTATGCCCGCCCAAGCCCTGCTTAATTAAAGAATGCCGCCCAAGGGGGGTATACATTGCTGTATTAAGCGCACTTTTGTCCAACTCCTTTGCGGGGATTGTTTTTTTAGCGGTGTTTATCAACCAGGCAGGGCGCATTCTGGGCCAGCAGTTCCAGCAGCGGCTTATGGAAACCTTTACCGAATTCACCCACAAAATGGCGTTTGGTTTGCCGCCGGTTGCAGCGGCCATTGGGTATGTTTTAATTGGCGGCTGGGTGATTATGTTTTTAAAAAACCTGTTGCGCTATAAAAGCTTTGTCTCCCGCTGCGCGCAGGATAATATCATCATCACCGGCGGCTTTTTTACCCGCAGAAGCTACCGCATTTTTACTTCGTCGCTGAATTTTTTAAGCGTGCGCCAAAGCCTGTTAACCCGTGTTTTGCGTTTGTATTCGGTATCGGCCAATTCGGCCGGTTTTGGCAAGCAAAAAGAGGATATGAGCATTGTTATTCCATCGGTAGGGCACAAAGGGCTTGTGATGAGCTTAGAGCTTTTGTTCCCGTCTTACAAAATGGTGCACCGCAGCGTAAAGCCGCGCATGAATGCCGTTATGCAGTATTTGTTGGACCCTTTATGGCTGTTTTTGCTGTTTTGGATTGGCGCGAATGTAGTGGCGTTTTTTCTGCCCGAATGGGCGCAGATAATTTTTTATGTGCGGCTTATGGGCAATGTAATTGCCACCTGGCTGGCGTTGGTGCGCATCACCGATTTTTTCACCGCCGGCATTGGCTATGACAAACAAAGCGATACCTTTACCATCCGCTATTCCAGGCGGTTTTTGCTAAACGCCGTGCTGGTAAAGCGGCAGAATATCGCGCGTGTGCAATTAAGGCAAAGCATTTTTCAAAAGGCTACTGGATTGTGCGACGTTTTGATTTACACCACCGGCGAAAAAAGCGAAATCCATCATGTAAAAGGGGTAAAATGGCAGGAAATCGAAGATTTTTGGCAAAACACCCCCTTATAAAAAGGGCAAACCGGCGTATGCAAAAAGCACACACCGGTTTTTTTATATGCTTATTACCCCCCGCGCTTAAGGCAAGCGCCCCCCAATAACCGCTTTTTAACAAAACCCCACTTTGGCCAAACCCGCCTTCATCCATAAGCTTCCTAAAAGCGCTTCCTGCGCACAACCAAAAGCGGCTTTTTTGCCAAACCGCAGGGAATAGCCGATACCCGGCTTGGCCACTGGGGTTTACAAACGGGCTCTTTTGCAAAATACCGCCCCACAACGCCGGGCTGCCTTTGCCAAAACCCTTGCTGCAAAACGCAGCCGCGCCAAATGCCGCAAATGGATAGTAGCAGGGGGCCTTATTGGCAAAAAAATAGGCCGGAGCAAATGGTTTGCTCCGGCATGGTGACCCGTACGAGAATCGAACTCGTGTTACCGCCGTGAAAGGGCGGTGTCTTAACCGCTTGACCAACGGGCCAAATTCTGCAAAACAAAGGCTTTGCAGATATGGTAGCGGAAATAGGATTTGAACCTACGACACTTCGGGTATGAACCGAATGCTCTAGCCAACTGAGCTATTCCGCCATGTAGTATGTCTGCCCGTCTGCATCGAGCTTTTACATTATAATATATGAACCCCCTTTATGTCAATATCTTTTTTGCAAAAATTGTCATGTCTTTTTTATTTTCGGCGTTTTGGGTTTTCTTATGCCAGGCAAACCCGCTTATATTTTGTTTTTTTGCCCCAAACCTTTAAAGCCCGCCCATTGCATTCGGGCTTTGCTGTATGTATACTAAAAGAAAAAGGTAGAAAACAGGAGCTTGCTATGAATTTATTCCGTTGGAAAACGCTTTCTTTTGCGCTTTTGTGCGCAGGGGTTGCTTTGTTTGTATTATGCGCGGTTTTTTCATTACCCAACTGGGCGCTGACGGCATTGGGCGCGCTGGCATTGTGTGCGATTATGGCGTTTCCGGTTATCAATTTGCTGTTTTGGCATTGCCCGTATTGCAAAAAGCGCCTGCCCTGGAAAGAACTTGCGCGCGAGGATTTGGAAACCTGCCCTTTTTGCGGGGAAACTTTGCCTTCCCGCAGCAAAGAGGAAACCCCAAAAGCATAACCCCGCTTTTGAAAATGCGATTGTTTATTTAGGGCGATTGCCGCCCCAAAAGGAGGGAACCCGGATGGATTTTTGGCAAACCAGCCAAGCGCTTATTTTACAAGCCCCGGACCGGTACGTCCATACCCGGCAGACGGCGCGTATAAAAAACCAGGCGTTTGTTTTGGGCGGCGTGTTTGCTTGCCAAAACCATCTGTTGGCGGATGTGTTTAGCAATGACGAAAACGCTTTGGGGGTACGTATGCTGCATATAAACGCCTTTGCCCTGGGGGATATGCCACAAAATCATCCCCCATACCAAAGCGAGGCTTTTTGGCATACGCCTGCCGGGCCTCTGTCTGCAAGCCAGCAAGCGGCTGCCCAACAGCTGGGTTTGCAGCAATCGCAAGCGTTCTTTTTGCAGCGGTTTGTGTTTGTATTGCCCGAACCTGCCAAAACCGCCGTTCTCAAACTGGAGTGCTGGGCCCTGTTATCCCCGCAAACCGTGTTGACAGGGGCAGGCCAAGGGCAAAGCCTGTGCTTTACAAACCCGTATACCCACACAACACACACGCTTTTTATAAAACCGGACGCATTGGCCCTGCCGGCCGGTGCTTTCAAACAGGAGAATGCTTTGCAAGCGTTTGTTTTAAAGCCCTGCGGTGAACTGGACGATTTTTACCGTGTAACGCCGCCGCTGCAATCCGGCGAACGGCTTGTTTTTGCCAAAAGCAAAGGGGAAGAGCCCGGCTGGGATGTATGTTTGCACAAAACCGTGGAGAATCTTGTGTTTGGTTGATAAAATCAAGGCAAGGGCCGCAAAATTTGCGGCCCTTTTTTATTTGGCTTATATGCCAAAAGGAATTTACTGCTTTTTTAACCCAAACCAACACAGCGCCCCACAAGCGCCTTATAAAAAAGCCGTTTTTGGGCAGGGGCTATTGCAAAACGCAATGCTTTCCCGCTTTTTCTTTGCCGTTTAACCGTTTGTTTCTTTGCACCCTGTTTTGGCTTTGCGCTAAAGCGGCATGCCATTTGCCTTTTGGGGGCCCGGCCGCCGGGCAAACCCGGCGCAAAGCCACTGCGTGCTTTTTTGCCAATAAAGTATAATCGCATGGCCTGCCGTATCGCTTTTTCGCCCCGCGTAGCGGGAAGGGCCCGGCTGTGGCGTTTTGTTTTCGTCCGCTGGCGCCCATTATTTGCCGCCGCAGCCAGTATAATAAGGGAATGCCCCTTTTGCCGCACCGCTTGCCCGGCGGTATTGGCTGCGTTTTTCTTTGATAAGCAGGGGAAAGCGGCATGCAAATATTTTTTTCCTGCCGCTTATCCGCCAATCCAAACCTGCGCTTCATAATTCCATTGCAAAATGCCCGACACAACGATGAGTTGCACCGTAAACGCCGGCTTTATGCCATATTTTGTTTGTGCTGTGCCGATTAGCTCTTCCAGCGTCTGCTCTCTGGTTTCTTCCGTGCAGCTGGCGCATAGGTATTTGCCTTTGGGCAGGGTTTTTAGCCCATCTACCTTTGCATAACGGATGCACACGGCAAAAAGCCTGGATATCCCCTTTTCGGTGTATATGCCCGCCAAATCCTCAAAGGAAAACTGCTCTTTTAAGGCGGGGGAAACCTGTTGGTAAAAATGGCTAAGGTAGTTCCAAAGGTTGTCAAGCGTTGGTTCCTCCAAAGTATTGGAAAGCAAAATAACACGCTGGGGGTATTCTTTTACAAAAGTGCTGCTGAACTTTGGCTGCCCTTGTAATTTTCGTTCATAGTCCGCTTTTGCCAGCTGGATTTTGGATTTGCTGTACTGGAGCGCGGCTATTTTTTCGTCTGCCTTTTTTTCGGCCTGCGCTAAAAAATCCACAATTTTTTCAAGATTGTCATATTCCAAAACCTTTTTTATCTCCTGCAAGGGCAAATCCATAAGCTGCAACGCCCGTACCGTATGCAGGTGGACAATGTCCTGCTCGGTATAATAGCGGTAACGGGTCCATTCGTCTTTTTTGCTTGGTTTTACCAGCCCAATGCGGTCATAATGCCGCAGCGTTTCGCTTGTTGTATGGGCGGCCTTTGCGGCTTCCCCAATGGAAAAATAGTTTGGCATTTTGGTTTTCTCCTGTTGACTTTTGTGTTACACAAAGGTTTATAATGCATTTTAGCATAGACGATTGCCAAAAGCAATGCGGTTGCTATGGATAAAAAACGCAAAAATGCGAAAAATCCATCTCTTTTTCTTTGTCCTCGCTGGCAAGCAAACGAAAAGAGAATGCTACTATAAGCTGGATTATACATCGAATCTGTAAAATATGGAGGAATCAAAATGAAAAAAATCCTTTCCCTTGTATTGTGCCTGGTGTTGGGCAGCGTTATGTTGGCGGGCTGCTCCAACAGCGGCGAACCGTTTGAACAAAAAAGCTATACGCCGGACACCCAGGTCCAAAAAATCGATCTTGATGTGCAGGACAGGGAAATTGAAGTGGCGCTGTCCCCGGATGAACAAGTGCATGTGCAATATTATGAAAACAGCAAAGAATATTACGACATTTCGGTTTCGGATGAAAATGTGCTGACCATCACAAGCGCTAGCAATAAAGAATGGACCGATTATATCGGCGCAAAACCCTCTGGCGAATACCGGAAAATATTGCTGCAGATACCAAACGCACTTTTGGACTCCCTTGCGCTTTCCACCACCAACGAGAATATCTCCCTTCCATCGCTGGCGGTAACCGGAAGCATAAGCCTTTGCTCCAACGGGGGAAACATTGCCTTTGAAAACCTGGATGTAGGCAGCGGCCTGTATCTGGATGTGAAAAACGGGGACATTGCCGGAACGGTTGCCGGAGGTTACGACGATTTTGCCATTGCGTGCAAAATCAAAAAAGGCGAAAGCAATCTGCCCGAGCAGAAAGACGGCGGCGATAAAACGCTGAACGTAACCTGCAACAACGGCAATGTGGATATTGCGCTTGTAAAAGAATCTTTATAATTTAAACCTTTGTTTTACAGGTTTTAACATTATTAAACGGCGGTAGGGAACAGCCAATTTCCTCCGCCGTTTTCTTTTGCAAAAAAACGCTACCAAAGCAAAGCCGCCTTTTGGGTGCGGCGGCTTTTGGGGAATGCTGTGCGCGTTTGTTTTTTGCAGCAACCCAAGAACGCCGCTGCATAAGGCGGCATGCAGTATTGGCCCTGCTAAAGGGTGTGCGGGACAAAAGCCGCAAGCTTAAAAACCCGGCGTGTTTTGGCGGGTGCAAGGCGCAAAGCTGCAAAAAAGCGGGCAGGAAACCATTCCATTTCCTGTCCGCTTTTTGTTATAAGCTGTTTGCCGGCCGGTTTGTTTGTATGCTTGCCGGCGGCCGGCTTTGTATTGCGCCGCTTTTGCAATGGGGCGCCTTTTTGCGGGGCATCCAGCCAAAGCGGCTGTACGGCTGTATTTTTTAAGGGGCCATCAATACCCGGAGGTAACGGTTTGGCCGTTTAGCACCTTCTGGCAGTCGCTGCGGATTTTTTCCACAAAGGCAACGCGCATGGTGAAAAAGCCGTCTTCTTCGTTTAGCACCGGCATAACCATGCGTTCATCGTAGGTGACAAAACGCAGGACATCGTCGGTTCCGTCTTTTAAGTGGTATTCTATGCGCATTTGCTCTTGCATCTGGCTTACATCCGTCTGGCCGATATAATTTTCCCCGCGTGAACCCACCAGCACATTGTAAAAGCTGGTCATCACATCGGAGGAAATTTCCACCCCGTTGCTTTCGCCTTTCAAAGCGCCGTCTTCTTCTGTTAGGGTAAAGTCATACCGGTCGCCGTCTGCAAATATTACCGAGAAGCCTTCCACCTGTTCGTAATCGGGAATATACAAATCGCGCGAAACCAGGTTTTCAAAGGTGTAATCCAAAAACGGCAAAGCGCTTTGGGCAATTTTGTACACCAAATCCACGCCCTGCACCTGCATATAGCAGTAGCCTTCTTCATCGGCAGCGGAAAGGGAAGCGTCTACGGTGTAAATTTTGCCTTCTTCCTCGTCGCCTATTAACTCATAGGTCAGCACAAAATGGATAGCAGGCGCATCCAAGCCGTATTCGGCAATCTGCTCTTGGGTGGGGGATATGCAAACGACTTCGTCGGCTGCAATGCCAAAAAAGCTGTATAAAAAGTCCGAGCCGTTTTCGTTGTCCAGCCTTGCTTCAAAAGGTTGGGTAAACAGGTAGGAATTGACCGTTTCGGCGTCCGGGTCTTCCGGCTCGATGGTGATGGTCTGCGCGCCTTCCTGCTCAATCTGGATGGTATGCGCCAGCGGGAACTGGGAGGTATTGGAAGCCGACGGGGTAATAAGCGTGTCGATATACGCGCGCTCGCCCTTCAGGGCCATCTCCAGGTTGGCTACGCGCACCAGGTGCACGGTTTGGCTGTCGCCCAGCTGGGCATAATAGCCGTCGCCGGTGGGGGCCATATCGCCCACCCGGAATTGCTGGGTGGTGCCGTCCTCACAGGTGATATCGATGGTGGCCTGCGCAGGGGAAAGCCCGTATTTTTCCAAATCCTCGGGGTTTTCTTCCACCACGCGGGTCGATTGAAACGCACTGGCCGTATCCACCAGGTCGGAATAAGCGGTATCATCCTTGGCAAAGGCTTCCAAGCCTTCAATCATCCAGGTGTCGTCCTCCTGCTTTTGGGCCACAAAAGAACCTTCCGCATTGCTCACGGCAATGGAGGTAATCGCCGAGGTTTCCACCTTAAACAATTCATCGTATCCGCCGGTGGTGTAAACCGGCTCGGGCCCTTCTTTTTCGGGCAGGGCCATTACAAACACCAGCACCACAGCCAGCACCACAATGATGCCGGCCATCGCCGCTAAAGTTTTGGCTTGTTTGCTCATTACAAATGCCTCCTGCGAAGCCATACGGTAATGCCGGTGCCCAAAATAACAACCGGCAGCACACCGATGAAGAGTACGGCGTAAATCAAAGCGGTCTGGGAGCTCATACCCAGGTAGTTCAGCACCGATACCGGCAAAATTTCCACCGAGTTTTCGTTGGGGGTTAACTGGTTAAAGGCGCCCAGCCAGTAAAGGCCGTTGCCCAAAGTAGAAGAATTGAGATACTGCGAGTTAAACGAATCATACGAAGCCACGGCAAACACGCTGGATACCGTCTCGCTCGACGCTGTCTGCCCGCGTTTTGCACGGATAAGCGCGGCGGTAGGCCCGGTGATTTCGGGGTTTTGCCAGTCAAAATTCTCGGTATCCGCATCCGGTTTTAACACCCCTACCGAAGAAGCAAACTCCAGCAGCACTTCGGTGGTGGTGTTTTCGTTTGTTTCAAACAGCTGGGTCATGTACCGGCTGTAGGGCATTACCATAAACAAATTGTTGGCCTGCACCGTTTTGGAGAACACATCGTCGGTGTAGTTGGGCACCACATAGCTTACATCCTGGGTAACCATGCGGCTTAAATCGGTTTCGTATACAAGGCCGGTTTCAATGCCAATGCCCCATTCGGCCAAAAACGCCTCCAAATTGGGCAGTTCGGGCTGGGTGGCGTCGGCGATGTAAAACAGGTTTTTGCCAAACTCGCCGTTGTTGTATAAATAATCGTCCAGTTTTTTCAAATCCTCCTCGCGAAGGTCGCGGGTGGGGGCGGACAAAATTAAAATTTCGGTTTCCGGGTCGATATCCTCGGTCATCAACGCCACTTCGTATACGTCAAAGGCGTTGGCGGTTAAAATATCGGTAAAGCCGCTAATATCGCCAATGGCCGTACCGGTCGTCGAATCGGTATCGGCAAAGCCGGTGATCACCCCTACCTTGGGCAGCTCTTTGGAGGCCACCTGAATAATCGAGGAGGTCATAATCTGCTCGGCGTAAGACATAATAGAGCCGTCTTCGCCATACCCATACAGCGATAAAAGCGAAAATTTGGTTGAACGCAGCTCGCTTGTGACCAAAACGTCATACGGGGTCAGGTCCATATCCGGGTACTGGGAGACAAAGGTGGGGTTTTGGTACAAATCCACATACCGCACGGTGATGTTGTCCGAATGCTTGGCGTAATCCTCCAGCACGTTAATGGCCTGCGCCAAATATTTGCCGTAATTCACCGTTTCATCGCGGTCGCTTAACACAATCATCTCCACCGGGGTGTCCAACTGCTCTAAATAGTCCAAAGAGTCCTGCGTGATTTGGAACGTCCCCTCACTGGTGATGTCTAAGGACAAATCCACAGCGTTGTTTAACGCGTTGACCATCACGTTTAGCAGGATAACCACTACCACAAACAGCACGGTAAACGCCGTGGCAAACCCGCCGTAGCGGAATTTGCGCGATTTGAAAAAGCTTTCTTTTTTGGGGGATTGCCCCTTTTCTGCTTTTTTGCGCCTAATGCCCATTAGCTCCACCTCCTTTTGTCAATTACGCGGATGGTCAGGAACAAAAAGATCGCCGCCATACTTACAAAAAATACAATATCAACTAAGTTGACGATACCATAGGTAAAGTTGGTGTAATGGCTGTAAAACGAAATGGCGCTAAGCAGGTTTTTCAGCCAGTCAAACGGGATGATGGAAAGGAAGGTGTCCATCAAATACAAAAGCAGCACCAGTGCAAAGCTGGCAATGGCCGAAACAATCTGGCTTTCGGTTAAAGAGGAGATAAACAGGCCGATGGAAATAAGCGCGCCGCCCATAAACAAAAGCCCTAACAAGTTTGCCAGCACCACCATCCAGTCCACGGTGGCGTACATGGAAAGCACAAACGCATATACAACCGTGATAAGAACACCCAGCGCAAACATAATAAGCGCCGCAAAATATTTGCCCAGCACAATCGACCCCAAGGAAATGGGGGAGGTAAGCAGGGCTTGGTCGGTTTTCTGGCGTTTTTCATCGCTTAACAGCTTCATGGTTAAAAGCGGGATGACAAACAGCACAATGGTAAACAGCGATTGGAACGTGTACTCAATATCCGCGATGTTGGCGCTTAAATTGTTGGCATAAAAGAAAATGCCGGCAAAAATATAAAACACCGCCAGATAAATATAACCGATGGGGGAGGTAAAATACGACCCCAGCTCGCGTTTGATAATGGCAGCCATGAATCAATCCTCCTCCTTTTTGGCATCCGTCTCGTCCGGGTTTGCTTCGGGCCCGTCTTCCTCATGGGGCGTATCGCCGGCCGGCAGGTGCTCGTTTTCGTCCTGCGGCAAAGCCTCTTCTTGGGCGGCGCTACCGGTTTCGCCTTCATTTAAAGAAGCAGGCTGTTCTTGCCCGTCCGGGCTTTCGGTTTCGCCCGCATCGCCTTGCGCTTGTTCTGCGTCTGCATCTTTGGTTTGCTCCGCTTCGTCGTTTTGGATCAACTCTAAGAACACATCCTCCAGCGAAAGCTCTTCGTTTTTCAAGCTCAGCAGTGCCAGACGTTTGGCGGCTAAAGCAAAGTTTAACTCGCGGCGGATATCCGCATTCTCCTGCGGTTCAATCTGGTAATCGGCGGTTTCGCCTTCCAGCGTTTTGATGACTTCTACATTCTTCACGCCCGGCACGGTGCGGATGGTCTGCAAGACCTGCTGCTGTTCCCCTTCTACACGGGCCACCAGATTGTGGTGCGATAAGCTTTGGGTGAGGTGTTCGGGGGTGTCGTCGGCCACCAGTTTGCCTTTGGAAATCACAATCACGCGGTCGCATACGGCCTGCACTTCCGGCAGGATATGGGACGAGAGGATAACCGTATGCTTTTGGCCCAAATCTTGAATCAAATTGCGGATTTCAATAATCTGCTGCGGGTCCAGCCCTACGGTGGGTTCATCCAAAATCAAAACCGGCGGGTTGCCAAGCAACGCCTGCGCCAGCCCTACGCGCTGCTTATACCCTTTGGAAAGGTTTTTGATAAGCCGGTGCTGCACATCGCTAATTTTTACGGTTTGGCAAATTTCGTCGATGTGTTTATCCCGCGGGAGCGTTACTTTTTTCAGCTCATACATAAAACGCAGGTACCCCTGTACTGTCATATCCATATACAGCGGGGGCTGTTCGGGCAGGTAGCCAATTTTCTTTTTGGCTTTTATTGGTTCTTCTAGGATATCCACGCCGTCAATCTTTACCGTACCCGATGTGGATGAGATATACCCGGTAATGATATTCATTGTAGTGGATTTGCCAGCGCCGTTAGGGCCTAAAAAACCCAGTATCTGCCCTTGGTCGACAGTAAAGCTAATGTCGTCCACCGCACGCTTGGCCCCATAGTGCTTCGATAGATGGATTACCTCTATCATGGTCGTCCCTCCTGTTTTTGGTTGATGCTAGTATCATTAAAAGTGTAGCAAAATACCCATTTTAAAATGTAAACAAATGGTAAAGAAAGCTTGAAAACAATTTCCTTGCTTGTGCAACATGTGAAAAATACCCAGGATATATGCTTTCATTATTATAGTCGCTTTGTAAACCAATGTAAACGCCTTGCCGAAAGCAAAGCGCCGCCGACCATGTTGCAAAACTATGTTTTTGCAGCATTCACGCCCTAGCAGCAATATTTGCAGCGTTTTTAGCAGGTAAAAATTCCTTTTTGCAGTGTTGACAAGCCCGATGAAATATGCTATTATAATTTAGCTGTAAGGGTAAGGTAGACGGTTGGGTTCCTATCCAAAGGGTCAAACGGTTATCCTTATCTCGGTTTTATACGCGCTCGTAGCTCAGCTGGATAGAGTGACTGGCTACGAACCAGTAGGTCAGGGGTTCGAGTCCCTTCGGGCGCGCCAAACGCAGCAGTGATGCGGGTTTAGACGATTATCGTTTGAGCCCGCGTCTTTTTTGTTTTTCGCTTGTCCATTCTATAACAAGCAAAAAGGCAAAAAAGTAAAGGTGAAAAATGAGCCATTTTCTTCTAATAACTTCCTAATAAATATTAGGGCTGCGTTTTTTGTGCAAGGAGTGCAAGAAGAATCTGGTTTTGCAGCTGGGGGTCTTGTTTGATTTTGCATATCAAACTTTCCACGCTGTCATTTTGCTGCTTCTTCGCACCTTTGGCTTGCACATACCGGTTGTTGTAATCGGTCATTTCCCTGTCCATTTTTTTGACAAGGTTCAGCCGGTTGTTCTGCATGATATGCGCGTATACATCCAGCAAAATTTTCGCGTCTGCATGGCCGGAATCGGCTTGTACCGATTTGATGTCCCCTTGGCTTTCCACAAGTTTGTAGGTTGTACTGGAATGTCGTAAACCATGGAAAACCAGTTGAGGGACTTCTAAATCTTTTGCATATTTTTGCTGCCATGCCGTAAACCATTTTTCCAGGAGATTTGGTTCAATCGGGTCGCCGTTGTCGTGGCAAAACAGCAGCCCGTAGTCATGGTATTGTTTTCCAAGCTTTTTCTTGCACTCGTTAATCGTTTCTATACGCTTTTTCAATTCCTCGCGTAATGGCCCTGTTAAATATAAGGGTGACCGTTTTCGTAGTTTTGATGATATAAGACGGGACGGCCTTCTCAGGCAGGCGCTTGATAGTTTCCACTTTGCCGATCAACTTGATAAAAGCATCGTGCGCTAAGTCATCGGCTTTGTCTGGCTCCCTGGTGAAGGTAAGAGCATACCGTTTCATCGAGAGAAAGTATTTTTCATACAGCCTTTCCAGATATTCCATATCTGGATTATCTTCGCCGCCGGGAACCAGTAAAAATATCATCATTTTTTCGTCCCTTATGTTTGAGATTTTGGGTTGGTGATTGTTTTACAATGCTAAACGTATGAAAGAAGAATAACCCTCTCTTGTCTAATTTAGTATAAGGCTAACTTTCCAATTAGTCAATAATCTTACCCAATTGGAATGAATTTTTATTTAAAATGTGGTAATAAAGGGGTGAGATTGTGCTTTTGGGAGAGAAGATAAAATTATTAAGAATTAGTAAAGGGCTATCCCAAGAGCAATTGGGTTTACGTCTTGGCGTTAAGGGAAGTCAAGTGAGCCGTTATGAAACTGGCGAACGTTTGCCTCCCCTAGATGTGGTTGTTAAATTGGGACAAATATTTAATGTTACGACTGACTATCTCTTAGGGGTTAAATTATCCGAAAGGGATGTTTTAATTTTAGATGTTGGACAGTTAAACGAAAAGCAACGCGATTGCGTTGCTCAGGTGTTAAACGCAGTAATTGAAGGGTTTATAGCTAATTAGCCACCGATTTTGTCGGTGGCTTTTTGTAACGGGCCACTTGTTTTTTGCTTAGGCATCCTGTAAAATAAGAACTAGTAACGGGAGCAGTAAGGGGGCGCACAGATGGACGAGAATAAGATCGTAGAGTTATTACAGAATTTAACCACAAATGTCGCCAACATGCAGGCGAATATGGCGACCAAACAGGATTTGGCAAGAGTTGAAGCCAAAGTAGATGGTTTGGAAACCAAAGTTGACAGCCTGGATGAAAAGGTAGAAAAAAACAGCGGTGCGCTTGAATATATCATCGACTGGGTAGACCGAATTGATAGGGAACAAAAAAACTTGGTTGATATTGTCAAACACACTGCCTCAAATTATTAAAATGAAAGCCACCGATCTTGCCGGTGGCTTTTCTATTTACTTTATAGCATAATTCGGGTATAATATAGGCAGAATATAGCTATATAAAAGGAGGTTGTCTTATGAACATTCGTCCGTCTGCTGCCATAAGGCAGAATTACAATGAGATAGCCGAACTGTGCAGGAAAACGTCCGAGCCGGTCTTTCTTACCAAAAACGGCGAAGGCGATCTTGTAGTCATGGACATAGATACCTATAACCGGAAAGAAAAAATGCTCAAGCTGCGTGAGGCGCTTTTGACAGTAGAAGAAGATCGTCTGCATGGAAATGAAGGTTATTCGATTAGCGAAGTAGCGGCGATGATGCAAGACGCAATCGAGGAGGTAACGAAGCATGGAAACCGATAAGTACCGCGTGATTGTTTCCAAGCAAGCGGCGCAGATGTTGGTTTCACATGCTGCTTTCCTAGCGCAGTCCAGCCCATCGGCGGCACAAAACCTGACTGCCGCCTTTCAGCGAGCAGCTATGTCTCTGGAAAGTATGCCGCATCGGTGTCCTTGGCTCATGGGAGATTATATCCCGCAAAACAAATACCGTTTTATCCTTTTTGAAAAACGCTATATGCTCATTTTCCAAATAAAAGACGATGTTGTATACGCCGATTATGTGGTTGACTGCCGGCAGGATTATGGATGGCTGCTGCGTTGACAAGTGACATTATAGACGACGTGGGTTGAAGAATTTATTGATTCTATTGTAGAAGAATGAAAGCCACCGGTCTTGCCGGTGGCTTTTTTTGTTGCAATTTGTTACGCATCCATGCTTGTAACCTGCCGCCGGATTGCGTAAAATAAAATCACACGAAATCACACGCCAATAAACCATGGCTTGCATGGGTTATATAAACAAAGGGGTGAGCATATGAAAAAACCAATTTGCCTTTTGCTGGCAGTATTATTGTGTATAGGCATAGCCGGCTGTTCCACGCCTGGGCAAGGGGAAAGCGGATTGGCAAGTGGAATAAGCGGCCAGAGCGAACCGGCAAGCCCTAGCTCGGCCCTGGTAGGGAGTTCGCAGGTAAGTGATCCATTATCCAGTTCTTCTATGCCTCCCCAAACCGGTACAACCGACGAGGAAACGCTCGCGGTATTCCAGGAAAGAGTGCATAAGATAGATAATTCTGGCTTTTTCTGCCATAACATCGAAGCCGGCGTTCGGCCCCGTGACGACGGGCTGTGCTTTTATATAGCGGCATATACACTTCTTGGAAGCGATGTGGTCGAAAACACCTACCAGTACGCAACGCGGCGTGTAGGCAATCAAGATATGGACAATTACCCTTATACACCTGCTTCTGTAATGGACACAGAGTTGCAGCAATATTTTACGATACCAACGGATGTTTTACATTTGATGACATCCAGCTATGACGCCGAAATCAACGGCTACTGGGCGCCGGTTGGGCTCGGCGGCAGCACGCCTTCTACCGATGTCACTTCGTATGAAATCCAAGGAAACGATGCAACCTTATATTGTGAGACCCGAAGTGTTCCGGAATCTGCACCGGTTCTTGCCACGGTGCAGATGGAATATTCCGAAGAATATGGATGGCGGTTTTCTTCCTGTAAAGTTGTGGAGGAATAAAAAATCTGGAAGGACTCGATCCTTCCAGATTTTTTTACAACCGGTTAGGCAAGATGGACAAACCCAACACAAACAAAGGTAGAGGTATACCCGGCACGGTTCAAATTAGACCTTGGTAACCGGCGAACAATACCGTCTGTACTGTCCAAAACATTTTGCTCGCCAGCCCAGTTTGCTTCAGAGAAGTAAACGTACTGGCTATCTACTTTTTCTA
>CAJFVS010000078.1 GCA_904420505.1 Candidatus Alloruminococcus vanvlietii
TGTGGACGAGCTGGTGGCGCTTATCAACGATTTTAAACCCGATTTGGTGCTGAATTTGGCGCTGCCTTACCAGGATTTGACCATTATGGAGGCCTGTTTGCAGACCAAAACCCACTATGTGGACACCGCCAACTACGAGCCCGAAGACACCGCCAAGTTTGAATATTCCTGGCAGTGGGCTTACCGCGAGAGATTTGAGCAGGCGGGCATTACCGCCCTTTTGGGCAGCGGGTTTGACCCCGGCGTGACGGGCGTATTCTCAGCCTATGCGCTTAAACACCATTTTGATGAAATCCATTACATCGATATTTTAGACTGCAACGGCGGCGACCACGGCTACCCCTTTGCCACCAACTTTAACCCCGAAATCAACATCCGCGAAGTGTCTGCCAAGGGCAGCTACTGGGAGGATGGCCACTGGGTGGAAACCGAGCCGATGGAAATCAAGCGCGAATACGATTTTGACGGCGTGGGCAAAAAGGATATGTACCTTTTGCACCATGAAGAAATTGAATCTTTGGCGCTGAATATCCCCGGCATCAAACGCATCCGCTTTTTCATGACCTTTGGCCAAAGCTATTTGACCCATTTAAAATGCTTGGAAAATGTTGGCATGACCTCCATTGAGCCGATTGATTTTGAAGGCCACAAAATTGTGCCGCTGCAATTTTTAAAAGCCGTGCTGCCCGACCCGGCCTCTTTAGGGCCGCGCACCAAAGGCAAAACCAACATCGGCTGTATTTTCCGGGGGGTAAAGGACGGCAAAGAGAAAACCTATTACCTGTACAACATTTGCGACCACCAGGAATGCTACAAAGAAGTGGGCTCGCAGGCGATTTCCTACACCACCGGCGTGCCCGCCATGATTGGTGCGATGATGATACTGAAAGGCTTGTGGAACAAACCCGGCGTGCACAACATCGAAGAGTTTGACCCCGACCCGTTTATGGAAGCCTTAAACAAATGGGGCCTGCCGTGGAAAGAAGACTTTAACCCGGTGTTGGTGGACTAAGATGCAGATACAAACACCGTATTATTATGTAGACGAAACGCTGCTTATCCAAAATTTGGAGATTTTGCAGGATGTGATGAAAAAAACCGGCTGCAAAATTTTGCTTGCGCAAAAGGCGTTCAGCATGTTTTCGCTGTACCCGTTAATTCGCCGGTATTTGTGCGGCACCACCGCCAGCGGCCTTTATGAAGCGCGCTTGGGAGCGCAAAAATTCGGGGGAGAAACCCATGTGTTTTCCCCCGCGTACACCGAGGGGGAGTTTGGCGAAATTGCCAGCATCTGCGGCCATGTGGTGTTTAACTCCCTGCGCCAGCTGCGCCAGTTTAAAGAAAAAGCGTTGCAAAAAGGCGTTTCGGTAGGGGTGCGGGTAAACCCCATGTGCTCTACGCAGGACCATGCCATCTACGACCCATGCGCCATTGGTTCGCGTTTAGGGATGCCAAAAGCGCAGGTAGACCAAATGGATGAAAGCGACTGGCAGGGGGTGCAGGGGCTGCATTTTCACACCCTGTGCGAGCAAAACGCCGACGCTTTACAAATTACCCTGCAAGCAGTAGAAGAGCAGTTTGGCGCCTATTTTGGCCGTTTAAAGTGGCTGAATTTTGGCGGGGGGCACCACATCACCCGCGCGGACTATGACCGCCAATTGCTTATAAGCGAAATTTGCCGCATACAGGATACCTATGGCCTGCAGGTGTATTTGGAGCCGGGCGAAGCCGTGGTGTTAAACACCGGTTTTTTGGTGTGCAGGGTGGTTGACCTTGTGCAAAACGGCATGGAGATTGCCATTTTGGACACCTCCGCTGCCTGCCACATGCCCGACGTATTGGAAATGCCCTACCGTCCGCCCTTGCTGGGCAGCGGCTTACCAAACGAAAAGGCATACACCTACCGTTTGGCCGGGCCCACCTGCCTTGCCGGGGATGTGATTGGCGATTATTCGTTTGATAAGCCTTTGCAAATTGGCGACGAGCTGGTATTTGGCGATATGGCGCATTATTCCATGGTAAAAAACAACACCTTTAACGGCATGGCGCTGCCCAGTATTGCCATCAAACGGCAAAACGGGCAGCTAGAGCTTGTAAAAGCCTTTGGTTATGAGGATTTTGTAAGCCGGCTTTCGTAAAACCAACACAGGCGGACGGGGATTGCCCCGTCCGCTTTTTTTGCGCGCAAAGGGGGATGCTTTGCGCAAAGCCTTACCGCTTTTGCTTTTTGCCTGGCTGGGAAGCCCCATGCGCTTGCCGGATGCAGCCAGCGATTTTGTGTCTTTTGCGTGCCGCAGCCAAACAACGCCCGGCCTGGCGGGCCGGGTGAGCAAAGGCAGGGGTACAAACGCTTTGCGGGAAAGTTGCAATAAAGAGCGAAAATTACTTTGATATTCAAAAAATTCTGGAAAAGCATGGGAAAATATAGTATACTAAAAAGCAGAAACACCCATACTGTTGAAGGAAAAAGGAAGTGGAACGCTTGATTATCAAACCCAAAACAAGAGGATTCATCTGCACTACGGCGCACCCCGTGGGCTGCAAAAAAAATATAGAAGAACAAGTGGCGTTTGCCAAAGCCCATGCCATTGCCAACGGGCCTAAGCGCGTGTTGGTGGTGGGGGCATCCACCGGGTATGGCATGGCAAGCCGCATTGCGGCGGCCTTTAGCTGCGGCGCGCAAACGGTGGGCGTGTTTTTTGAACGCCCCTCCAGCGAAAAACGCACCGCCACGGCCGGTTATTACAACAACCTGGCATTTGAAGAAATCGCCAAGCAAAACGGGTTAACGGCTATAAGCCTAAATTTGGACGCATTCTCCGACGAGGGCAAAGCGGCGACCATTGCGGCCATAAAAGACAATATGGACGGCGGCCAGGTGGATTTGGTGGTTTACAGCTTAGCGGCCCCCAAACGGGTTGACCCCAGAAGCGGGCAAACCTATTCTTCGGTTATTAAGCCCATTGGGGAGGTATTTAAGGGCAAAACGGTGGATTTTCACACCGGAGAAGTAAGCGAAGTGGCCATTGAACCGGCCGGTGAAGAAGAAATTGCCCAAACCATCAAGGTGATGGGCGGCGAGGACTGGCTGTGGTGGATGCAGGCCATGCAAGACGCAGGCGTGTTGGCGCCCCATTGCATAACGGTAGCGTATTCCTACATCGGGCCGAAAGTTACCCATGCGGTTTACCGCGACGGCACCATAGGAAAAGCCAAAGACGATTTGGAGGAAAAAGCGCGGCAAATTGACGCCCTGCTGGCACCTATCGGCGGCAAAGCGTATATTTCGGTGAACAAGGCGCTGGTTACCCAGGCGTCGGCCGCCATACCGGTAGTGCCGCTGTATATGTCCATTTTGTTTAAACAGATGAAACAAGCAGGCACCCACGAAGGCTGCATTGAGCAGATGGTGCGTTTGTTTGTGGACAAATTGTACAAAAACGGCATGCCTACTTCGTTTGAAAACATCCCCACCGATGAAGGCGGCCGCGTGCGCATGGACGATTTGGAGATGAACGAGCATTTGCAGCAAAGCATTGCCCAGATGTGGGATGAGGTAAACAGCGAAAACGTGGAAGAATTGACCGATTTAAAAGGCTACCGCGACGATTTTTATAAGCTGTTTGGCTTTGGGCTAGAAGGCATCGACTACGACGCGGATGTGCAGGATTTTTAGTAGCAGGCGCGAACTTCAAACGCATATTGGCTGCCTTGCCAATACCCGGCTTGTGTACGGGCGCAAAAACGCCCAAAACACTGCGCGCCCCTAAGCGCCAATATACTAGGGCTAAATAATTCCCTAAAAAAACAAACCGGCTGGCTTTTTAGCGGGCCGGTTTTTTGTGCCCCCAAAGGGCGGGTAAGGACATTTGCAAGTGCTTTAAAAAAGGGTGAAGTTGCCGTGTGCCGCCCAGCCGCCGGTTTAATAGTACCGCCCCGGCGGGCTGCCCAAAAGGTGGATAAATGCTTATAGCCAGATGGGCCAGCACAAGCGCAAACACAGGGGGAGCTTCCGGCGGGACGGACGTGCAAGATAAACGGGGGCAGTTACCCCGGGCTGGGGAAATGTTGCCCAGCCGCCGGTTTAATAGTACAGCCCCGGCGGGCTGCCCAAAAGGTGGATAAATGCTTATAGCCAGATGGGCCAGCACAAGCGCAAACACAGAAAAGCTCCCGTCGGGCTGGGCGGCAAGATAAACGGGGGGCGGTTACCTCGGGCTGGGGCAGGAAATAAGGGCGGTTTCCCGTGGGCGGCGCCGTGCTTTGGCAGGACAAAGAGCCGTTTGCGGGGGGGCTTTTGGCTTTCGCATGGCGTTTTGGGCAAAACAAAACGCCGCGGGAAATTTTCCCACGGCGAAAAGATTGGCATAATCGTGCGTGTGCCAAGCAGCCAAACGGGCCAAACCCGCTGGTTTGCAAAACCACATCAAGAATTGTTGAGCACAGCGCCTTCAATAACTTCTGCAGCGCGTTCGCAAGCGTCACAGCACATTTCCAAGCAGTCGATGATGTTGGTCCACACCAAAATCTGCACCGGGTCTTGCATGGTGGTAAAAATTTCCCGGGTGGTTTTGGTATACAAGGCATCGCCTGCGCTTTCCAAATCGTTTACCGAGATGAGCAGGCTGTGCAGCTTGGTGGATTTTTTAAAGTTGGAAAATTCGTTTAACGCCTCTTTAAGCGCATCGGTGCATTTTAAAATGATGTTGGTAAATTCCAAAGCGCTTGGCAGCATTTGGCGGACATTGTACATATATGCGTGAATCAACACATCTTCAATCGAGTCGGTGATGGTGTCAATCTGCTCGGCCAAATCCATAATATCCTCGCGGTCAATCGGGGTGATGAATTCTTTCAGCAACCGGTTGACCATATCGTGCTTATACATATCGGCCGCATGCTCGATTTTATGCATTTCGTTCATTTCTTCTTCTACGGTGTCGGGATTGTAATCGCAAAGCACGGTGTTGAGCAACTGCGCGCTGCGGCAGGAATACTCGATTAATTCTACAAAAGCGTCAAAGTAATTAAAATCGCGTTTTTTTGCCATAAGTATTGTCCGTCCTTTCTTTTAAAACAGCCGCATAAACAATTCTGCCATTAAAAAGCCTATTAACCCGCAACCGGGGAAGGTAAGCACCCAGGTAAGCACCATTTCGCGCACGGTGCCCCAGTTGACCATGGAAAGGCGCCTGGCAGCGCCCACGCCCATGATAGCGGTGGTTTTGGTATGCGTTGTGCTGACAGGGATACCGGTAAGGGAAGATAAAAGCAGGCAGAACGCACCGGCCAAGTCAGCGGCAAAGCCCTGGTGTTTATCCAGCTTTACCATATCCATGCCCACGGCTTTGATGATGCGCAACCCGCCAATAGACGTGCCCAGCGCCATGACCAGCGAGCACAAAATCATCATCCAGACGGGGATTTGGAACCCGGAAGCGTCCGCTTGGCCGTTTGCCAAAAAGATGCCCAGCATAAACACGCCCATGAACTTCTGCCCATCCTGCGCGCCGTGCATAAACGCCATAGCAGCGCCGCCGCATATCTGCGCGCCCTGGAAAAATTTATGGGTTTTGCGCCGGTCCATCCGCTTGCAGATGCGCTCGATGAGCTTGACGCATACCCAGCCGGAGGCAAACCCCAAAACAGTGGAAAGCACCAACCCATACAGAACCTTTACCCATTCGCCGCCGTTGATGCCGCCGATGCCGCCCTGCAAAGCAATGGCCGCGCCCGAAATACCCGCGATAAGCGCATGGCTTTCGCTGGTGGGGATGCCGAATACCCAAGCGGCCGTGGCCCATACCACAATGGCAAACAGCGCCGCGCAAAGGGCAATCAAAGCGGTGTGCGGGTCGCCGCCAAAATCCACCATGTTGTAAATGGTCATGGCAACGGTGGCGTTTACCATCGTCATAAGCAATACGCCTAAAAAGTTGAACACCGCCGCCATCCATATGGCTTTGCGGGGGCTTATGCAGCGGGTGGATATACAGGTGGCTATGGCGTTGGGCGCATCGGTCCAACCGTTTACCAGAATAACCCCTAAAGTCAACACCACGGTGATAAGCAAGGCCGGGTTGCTAATGAGCTGGCTTAAAAAGTTTGATAAGCTAACTGTCATTCCTGTTTCCTCCGGAATTTTTCTTAAATTCATAATATATTCACATACAGGCTTATTTTACCATAATTTGACGCAATGCACAATAAATTTTGACAGAAATCTTGCTTTTTTGCAGAATGCAAATTTTAGGTAGAGTTTTTGTAAAAAATGGGTGGATTTTCCAAATTTGCCACAGCATTATTGCCAAGGAAAACCGGTTTGCAGCAAGGGTTTATGGGGGAAATCATGAAAATAAAATGTTTTGTCAGAAAGTGGCAAAAGCGGTTGACGCAGGCCATGCGCAAGAGTAGAATACCGGATGGATATTTACAGGAGAGGAGTAATTGTTGCGTGGCGCTGCAAAACGATTTGGGGAAGGATAACGTTCGGCGTTTGGTAATTCGTTTGGCAATTCCGTCCATGATGGCACAGTTTGTAAATGTATTGTATTCGATTGTTGACCGTATGTATATCGGCAACATTGAGGGGATTGGGGAAATAGCGTTAGCGGGTGTAGGTGTTTGCGGGCCGATTGTTACGCTTATTACGTCGTTTGCATCGCTTGTGGGCATTGGCGGCGCGCCGCTTTTGGCAATTCGCCTGGGGGAGAAAAACATCCAAGGCGCCAAAAAAATATTGGCCAACTGTTTTGTTTTGCTGCTGGTTTTGTCCGGCATACTTACCGCGTTGTTTTTAACCTTAAAAGGGCCGATGCTGTGGTGGTTTGGGGCAAGTGCCAAAACCTTTGGCTATGCCAATGAATATTTGACCATCTACTGCATGGGCACGGTTTTTGCCATATTGGCAACCGGGTTAAACCAGTTTATCATCTGCCAGGGGTTTGCTACCCTGGGCATGTGCACAGTGCTTTTGGGCGCGGTGATGAACATTGTATTAGACCCTATTTTTATTTTTGTTTTCCATATGGGGGTAAGCGGGGCGGCCATTGCAACGGTGCTTTCCCAGATGGGCTCGTGCGGGTTTGTGCTGCTGGTGCTGTTTAGCAAGCGCGTGCCGGTGCGCATTTCGTTTAGCGGGTATTCTTTGCGCATTATGAAACGGGTGGTTACCTTTGGGCTTTCGCCTTTTATCATCATCGCCACCGATTCTATCCTGCTTATTGTGTTAAACAGCGTATTGATGCGCTGGGGCGGCGCCAAAGGGGATATGCTTATTGCCTGTTTTACCATTGTGCAAAGCTATATGCAGCTTATCACCCTGCCGATGGGCGGCATAACGGGCGGAACCCAGCCCATTTTAAGCTACAATTACGGGGCTAAGAATATCGAACGCATCAAGTCTGGCGAGCGCAACATTGTTGCCCTTTGCCTGTTGTTTGCCGGCACCATGTGGCTGCTTTCGCAGTTTGTGCCCGGCGCGTTTGCCAGCATTTTTACCCAAAACCCCGAATACATCCAAATGTCGGTTTGGGGCATACGGGTGTTTACAATGGGGGTAGTGGTGCTGGCGCTGCAATACGCCTTTGTAGACGGTTTGACCGCTTTGGGCATTGCCCGGGTGGCCATTACCCTGAGTTTAAGCCGCAAGGCGGTATTTTTGCTGCTGGTATTGTTTTTGCCGCCTATTTGGGGGGCAACCTCCGCGTTTTATGCCGAACCAATTGCCGATATCCTGTGCGGCATTGTGACCACCGTTACCTTTACCAAACTCATCGGGCATATTTTGGACCACCGCTTGCAGATGCCGGATGGGCAGTCGCTTTACAGTTAAGCTAAAAGCCGGTAAAAGGCGATAGCAAGCGGCAACACCGCCGTTTTTTAGCAGCGCCCTAGGGGGAAGGCAAACGCCCTGCACAGCATATGCCGAGGTGCATTTTGGCCGCGCCGCCCCAAGGGGCGCTTTTTTGTTTGCTTATCTTGCAAAGGGCCTGCGCCCGTGGTAGGATAGCTATAGAAGGCATGCAAAGGAGGAATGTTTATGGATACATTGCAACAGCAAGCGCAGGAAGCGGTGCTGGAATTGATAGAAAAAGCCCGGCTGCAGCAGGGGGATATCCTGGTGGTAGGGTGTTCTTCCAGCGAAATCGGCGGCGGGCAAATCGGCAAACAGTCCAGTTTGGAAATTGCCAAAGAAGTTTTTGGCGGCATTTACCCTGTTTTGCAGCAAAAAGGCATTTTTTTGGCCGCCCAGTGCTGCGAGCATTTAAACCGCGCGCTTATTATTGAAAAACGCTTGGCGCAAAGGGAACGTTTGGATATTGTAAACGCAGTGCCCCAGCCCAAAGCAGGGGGCAGTTTTGCCACCTGTGCGTATGAGGCTTTTGACGAGCCGGTCGCGGTTGAGCATATTTGCGCGCAGGCGGGCATGGATATTGGCGACACACTTATTGGCATGCATTTGCAAGAAGTGGCGGTGCCCTTGCGCTTAAAGAGAAACGCCATTGGGCAGGCGCATTTGGTTTGCGCGCGCACCCGCCCCAAATTTATCGGCGGCGAACGCGCCCATTACGACGAAGCATTAAAATAAATAAACGGCGGCGCTCTTCCTGTTGGGGAAGGGCGCTTTTTCTTTTTGCAAAAGAGGGTTGACAAAGTTGGTCTATTATTATAGACTAATAGTAAAGAGAGGTCTATTAAAATAGACCAAAAGGGGGAGGAAAACCATATGGCCTATTCTTTGTGCGAAAGCGAATACCGTTTTGCCCTGCTTGTATGGCAGCACGAGCCGATTCCTTCGGGGCAGCTGGCAAAACTGTGTTTGAACGAGCTTGGCTGGAAAAAATCCACCACCTATACGGTGCTGAAAAAACTGTGCGAGCGCGGCATTTTGCAAAACCAAAACGCACAAGTTACTTCGCTTGTTCCCAAAGAGCAAATCCAAAAAGAACAAAGCGAACAATTCATCGGGCGCACGTTTCACGGCAGTTTGCCGCAATTTTTGGCGGCGTTTATGCAGGGCAAACAGTTAAGCGACGAGCAGGCCGACGAATTGCTTACCTTGATTGAACAGCACCGGAAGGGGGGAAAGTAGCCGTGTTTATGCAGGTGTTTGAACAGGCGCTGGAAAGCGTTTCGCTGTGGGTGTACAACTGCACTATTACCGCCAGCTGGACCATTTTGGCCGTTTGCATAATCCGGCTGCTGCTTAAGCGTTTCCCCAAGCGGTATACTTGCGCGCTGTGGTGGGTAGTGGGCTTCCGGCTGGTGTGCGCGGTGTCTATTCCGTCGGTGTTCAGTGCGTTTGGCTGGCTGTTTACCCGCCAGGAGATGGCGCATCTGCCGTATGACATCGCCTATTCGCCCACCCCGCAGGTAAATTTGGGGCTGCCGGGGCTGGATAACTGGGTAAACAACATGCTGCCCGCTCCCCCAACGGATGGGGTAACTTCGGCAAACCCAATGCAGATCGTGTTGTTTGCCCTGGGGATTTTATGGCTTATAGGGATGCTGGCGCTGCTTTTGTGGAACCTTACGCGCTATTTGCTGCTAAAACAAAGGCTGAAAACCGCTGTGCGCGTAGAAAAAGGGGTATACCTTAGCGAAGCAGCTGGAACGGCTTTTGTGCTGGGCATGGCGCGCCCGAAAATTTACCTGCCGTATGGGCTAACCGAACAGAATGCCCGTTATATTCTGGCGCACGAGCGCAGCCATATTGCCCGCAAAGACCATATTGTAAAACCGCTTGCCTTTCTGCTGGTGTGCCTGCATTGGTTTAACCCTTTGGTATGGCTGGCGTTCTGGCTGTTTTGCAAAGATATGGAAATGGCCTGCGATGAGCGTGCAGTGCTGACGCTGGGTGCAGAATGCGCGCCCGACTACAGCCGCGCGCTGGTATCACAGGCGCATAAAGGCAAAAAAATGGGGTATATGCCGCTTTCGTTTGGCGAAGGCAATGTAAAAGGAAGGGTGAAGAATGCTTTGAAAACACATAAAACGGCGGTTTGGGTATCCGTTATTTTGGTGATTGTGGTTGCGGCGGTGGTGGTAGCGTTCGCACTGGACCCGATGGGAACTTCCCAAAGCCAGCAGGAAGATTTGCCGCCGGATTCCTCTCAGGCTTCGCAGGCACCGGTAGGCGGGGCGGAAGGCCCCCAGACCGTGCAGGAATACCCCGCGCAGCCGGTGCGCGAAGAGCTGCTGGCATATGCCGGCGACCGGCAAAGCCAAGACGAATGCCAGGTTTTTCTGCACCGCGAAGGGGTGATAACGCTTGCGCTTGCCTCATCCGACGCAAGAAGGGCCATTGCCTTTTTGGATGCGTTGTCGCTTACGCCTTTGCAGCAGGGGGAAAGCGCGGGGTATACCTTCCCTTACAGCGTGGTAGTGCAGGTGTCGCTGAACCGGGAAGAAGATGTGTACACGCTGCAAACCGACGGCACGGTTTTATACACAAGCGGCGGCCAAACCTTTGCCTACAAAGCGCAAAACCCGCAGGCGGTAGAAGAATATGGCGAAGACCTGCCGTATTTGAGCAAGCAGGTGTTCCCGTTGTCCAGCGTTTTGCCCTTTGGCGCCGATGAGGTGGAAAGCCTGGAGATTTCCATGACGACCGGCGGTGAGGTGCAAACCCTTACCGGGCAGGAAGCGCGCGAATACGCGCAGGAGCTGGGCGGCGATATGGTGCTAAAACCCTACGAAGGGGAAAACCCCTCCACCGGCGGAATAACGGTGTATACCTATACGCTGCAAAACGGCGAAACCTTTACCGTGCGGGAAAGCTACCTGGTATACTTTAACGATGAAGAGCAACCCCGGTATGTAAACGCGGTATTTTAAGGCGAATTATGAAAAAAACGGGTGAAAAAGCAGGGTATCCAAAAAGCGGCCCGTTTCCATCTGCTTTTTTGGCTTGACAGCCCCCACGCGAGATGTCATAATAAGTACACAAAGTGTAAGCGTGTTTGGCAGGTATGCTTGTGCATTTGTGGCAAAACGGCTAGGAAGGTAGGTTGTAAGAATGGATAACCGTACGGTTCGCCCGATATTTCCCGAGGAATTTGAAGAAGCCATTGAACTGAGCTGGAAAACCTTTGAGCAGTTCCAGGCGCCCGATTACACCCAGGAGGGCATCAAATCGTTTTTGAATTTTATTTACGACCCGCAGCTTAAACAGCATTATTTGCTGGGCGAGCATAAAATTTGGGGTTGTTTTATGGAAGAAAAATTGGTAGGGGTCATCGCCGTGCGCGAACCTTGCCATATTAGCCTGCTGTTTGTGGACAGCGGATACCACGATCAGAAAATCGGCCGTGATTTGGTGGATACCGTGCTGCAATACGCCAAAGAAACCGGTATGGAGAAGGTAACGCTGCACTCGGCGCCCTATGCGCTGGATTTTTACCGCCACATGGGCTTTGTGGACACCGACTGCGAGCAAACCGTAGACGGTGTCATCTTTACCCCTATGCAGTATGTGTTTGCAGACCATACGGAAGAATAAGCAAAAAAGCCAAAAGCCGTGCAGGAATACTTTCTGCACGGCTTTTTTGTTTGCTATAAAACGCAAA
>CAJFVS010000079.1 GCA_904420505.1 Candidatus Alloruminococcus vanvlietii
AGGTGGCCGTTTCCGGGCGCAGTATGGTCAACGTGGTTACCAAGGCCATTGAATTGGGCTACTTGTTTGTGCCGGAAGGGCTGCTGGTGGATATCGACATGGTAAAGCGCTACCGCGACGACAAGATGGTGATTATCACCACAGGTTCGCAGGGCGAGCCGATGTCGGCCTTGTACCGCATGGCGATGAACGACCACCGCAAGGTGACCGTTACCCCCAACGATTTTATCATCATTTCCGCCAAGCCCATCCCCGGCAACGAAAAGCTGGTAAGCCGCGTGGTAAACGAGCTTATGAAACAGGGCGCGCGCGTGATTTATGAAAACATGTACGACGTGCATGTTTCGGGCCATGGCTGCCAGGATGAATTAAAATTGATGATTGGGCTGGTACGCCCCAAATTCTTTATCCCCGTGCATGGGGAATACCGCCACTTAAAACGCCATGCCGAACTGGCGCTGAGCATGGGTTTGGAACCCAGCCATGTCATCATCGGCGACATCGGCCGTGTGATTGAAACCGACGGCGTGGATATGCATCTGGCCGGCGTGGTGCCTTCGGGCAGCGTGATGGTAGACGGCCTGGGCGTGGGCGATGTTGGCAGCGTTGTGCTGCGCGACCGCAAGCATCTTTCCGAAGACGGTTTGATTGTAGTGGTGGCGGCGCTGGATCACACCGGTACGCTGGTAAGCGGGCCGGATATCGTTTCCAGGGGATTTGTGTATGTAAGGGAATCGGAAAAATTAATGGAGGACGCCAAAGTGGTCGTGCGCGCGGCCATTGAAAACTGCACCATGCGCGGCATGCGCGACTGGAACAGCATCAAATTAAAAATCCGTGAGGATTTGTCCAACTTTGTATATCAAAAAACCAAGCGCAACCCGATGATTCTGCCCATTATTATGGAGGTATAACGCCTTTGCGCTTTGGTGGGAGGGTATTATGAAGAAAACCATTTGGGCGTTTCGCCCGATTATTTTCACATTGCTGGGGCTTTATGCGGCCGTTACCATTGCAACGCTGTTTTTTAACGTAACGGTGTTTTACATCGAAGCGGCGGTGCTGGTGGTGGTGTGCGCTTACGTGTTTTTGCGTTTGCGCAATGCGCAAAAGGATGTTTACCTGTTTTTGAAAAACATAGGGGATACCTTATCCGGCACCCAGCGCGAGGCCATCTCCCGCTTTCCAATACCAACCCTGGTGGTAAGCGATGCCAATGAGATTTTATGGTACAATGGGCTGTTTAGCAAAAATGTGCTGGGCGGCAACGACATCTACGGGCAGGATGTGTCCTTATTGATGCCCAACCGCGATTTGGAAGCCGAATACAACGGCAAAACCGGGTTTGATATCTCCTACAACGGGCATGAATACACCGTGTTTGTGGGCGTTTCGGCGGATAAATACTCCAAATTGTACATCTGCTATTTGTTTGACAACACCGATTTAAAGACCAAAGCTTTGAAATACAAGCAAACCCGTCCTGCGGTGCTGCACATCGTGGTGGACAACTACGAGGAAACCATCCAAAGCCTGCGTGAAAGCGAAAAAACACAGATTGTCGGCAGCATTGAAAACATTCTGGAAAACTTCATCTCGCAGACCAACGGGATTTTGAAAAAGCCCGACCGCGACAAATTCATTGCGGTAATTGAAGAGCAGCACATGCAAAAAATAATTGAAAAGAAATTTGAAATCCTCGACCAGGTGCGCCAAATCACCGTGGCGGATAAAACCCCGGTCACCTTCTCCATCGGCGTAGGGCGCGGGTGCGAGGATATGGCAACCGCCGACAAAATGGCGGCGCAGGCGCTGGATATGGCTCTGGGCCGCGGCGGCGACCAGGCGGCGGTGAAAACCACTTCGGGTTTTGAGTTTTACGGGGGCGTTTCCAAAGGCGTGGAAAAACGCACCAAGGTGCGCACGCGCATTGTGGCTTCGGCCTTAAGCGAATTGATTGAAAGCGCGGATAACGTGATGGTAATGGGCCACAAAAACGGCGATTTGGACAGCATTGGTTCGGCCATTGCCTGCGCCAGAATCGCCCAACATCTGGGCAAAAGCGCTTGGGTGGTGGTCAACCGCGAACAAACCCTTGCCATGCCGATTATTGAAAAGTTTGATAAAGCCGGCCAGCAGGATTTGTTTTTGGAACCTGCGCGCGCGATGGAATTTTTAATGCGCAAAACGCTTTTGATTGTGGTGGATACCCATATCCGCACCCTGCTTGAATCGCAGGAGCTGTATGAGCAATGCAAATATGTCGCCGTTATCGACCATCACCGCAAAATGGTCGGGCATATCGACAACGCGGTGATTTTCTACCACGAGCCGCATGCTTCCAGCGCATCGGAAATGGTGACCGAGCTTTTGCAGTACATATCCGACGATGATAAAATGATTGGTGCGCTGGAGGCCGAAGCGCTGTTGGGCGGCATCACGCTGGACACCAAGAATTTTGTGCTAAAAACCGGCGTGCGCACCTTTGAAGCAGCCGCTTACCTAAGGCGTTTGGGCGCGGATACGGTAGCGGTTAAGCAGCTGTTCAGCTCCAATATGGAAGCCTACCAGCTCAAAAGCAAGATTATATCGGGGGCAAAGGTGTACAAAAACTGTGCGGTTGCCTATTGCAGCGCCAACAACCCCGATTTGCGCGTAATTGCCCCGCAGGCAGCCGACGAACTGCTCTCCATTTCCAATGTGGACGCATCTTTTGTGCTGTACAAAACCCCGGCGGGCATCCAGCTTTCGGCCAGGAGCCTGGGGCAGGTGAACGTGCAGGTGATTATGGAGCAATTGGGCGGCGGCGGCCACCATACCATGGCCGGCGCATTTATCAAAGACGAAGGCTTGGAAGGGGCAACCAACAAATTGTTGGACGCCATCGACCAATACATTGCATAAAACCACAATTTGGGAGGAATGTTCCATGCAGGTTATTTTAAAAGAAGATGTAAAAGGCACCGGCACAAAAGGCCAGCTGGTCAATGTGTCGGACGGCTATGCCAAAAACTTTTTGCTCAAACGGGGCCTTGCTATCCAGGCGGACGCACAGGCGCTTAACGATTTAAAAAACAAACAGGCCGCCAAAGCACACCATCAAGAGATGGAACTGAAAGAAGCGCAGGATATCGCCGGCAAACTGGAAGGCAAAATTGTAAGGCTAACCCCCAAAGCCGGCAACGGCGGGCGCTTGTTTGGCTCGGTAACCGCCAAGGAAATCGCCGATGGCATTCAAAAGCAGTTTGGCATTTCCATTGACAAACGCAAAATCGTTATGCCGCAGGGGGATATCAAAGCCTTTGGCAGCTATACGGTTGATATCAAGCTCTACCCCAATGTGCAGGCGCATACAACCGTGATGGTAGGCGAATAATCTTTTGAAATTTCAGCGCAAACGAGGGCACACAACGTGGATAATTTTGCATCCTTGGGCGTAAACGATACCGCCCAGCTACCTTATAATTTAGAGGCGGAGCAATCGGTCATCGGCGCGATACTGCTGGATGGTTCCTGCATTGTAAGGGTAATGGAATTTTTAAGCCCCGAATGCTTTTTCCGCAAGCAGCATTCGCAGCTTTTTTCCATTATGATTCGCATGTTCACCACCGGGCAAAGCATCGACTTTGTCACGGTGCTGGATGCTGCCATAAAAGAAAAGG
>CAJFVS010000080.1 GCA_904420505.1 Candidatus Alloruminococcus vanvlietii
CTGCACATACGCTATAATTTTCGGCTGCTGCAAGTACAGCGTTTCCACAACCAAATCTTCTTTGGAGGGGAAAAAAGAATAGAAGAATGTACGGGATATACCAACTGTTTTATATACTTGCTCCACCGTTGTATGCTGTATGCCTTGTTTGGCCATCAGGGCAAGCCCAACCACAACAAGCTGCGTTCTAATATGCTCTCTATCCTCTTCTGAATACGCTACCTTTGGCACTTTATCTTCCTCTCGTTAAATAAAAACAAATTTTATAATTTGGTTTTATTTTACCATATCCAACCCGGCAATACAAGAGCGAAACTCTATACGTGTGGCATTTCAGCCGCCAACCTTTTTGCCAAACCGCTTTGCAACCCATAGCGCCGCATTTTAAAAGCCCGGCCAATGGCCGGGCTTTTGGGGTTTATTCCTGCGCCTGTTTACACAAATCGCACAGTTTTTGCACAAGCTGCGTATATTTTTGCTGTTGTTCTTCTAGCTGCAAAAGGGTTTGGTTATACAGTTGTTCATAATCTTTTGGCTGGTCGTACAAAGGCAGCACCCAGTCCTCTCTGGCAAACCAGTTGCCGTTTTCATAAATTTTGTTTGGCACAAGGGTTTGGTTATCCGGCGCAGATGCTTTTACATACAAAACACCCGATGGGTCAATGGTGGTATCCACACCGGTGCCGTGCTTCATGATGTTGGAATCGTTTTTCAGCTCGATGGTATACGTTGGCCATTTGGTGTCCAAATCCAATTCCACATGCAAATGCGGCCCGCTGGTGTATTGCCCGGTATTGCCCATCAACCCAATTTTGGAAGCGGTTGTAATTTTTTGCCCCTTTTTGCAGTAAAGTTCCTGCATATGGTAGCAGCGGGCAATCAAATCGCGTATTTCGCCGGTGCGGTGGATATAAACATCTTTATACAAAACCACCGCTGTACCGCCGTATACGTTATCCATGCCCGCCGCAATAACTTCCCCTTCGCCCATTGCCCATACGGTTTTATCATTGGTGGTGTTGGCATAATCCACCCCGTAATGCGGCCGGCTCCACTCGGTTTGGTATACGGCATTTTTGTAGCCTACCAAAACCTGCGTTTGGTTCATCGGCAAAATTAGCTTTTGCATGGTATTACTCCTTTTTCGCCTGGTGCAACAATTGATGTGCATAAACGCTGGCGCCGGCGCACAAAACGCCTTGGGTCAAGCTCATAAAAGCCGCCAATACCCCTTCGCGCAGCGTGCCAACAGCAGTGGATGCAAACATCCACATGCCTGCCAAAACAACGCCGCATAGCCCCAAAACCAAAGGGATATATTTATCTTTCAGGCTGGATTTTTTCAGCCCAACCCCTACAAAGCATAAAACCGGCACAAGCACCAGCAATTCAGGCTTAATATACTGTATGATATCCTGCATATTTTTGTCCCTTTCTATTTTAAAATAAGGGCAAGCACCGCGCCAATCACGCCGCCTGCCAAGGTGGAAACACAGGTGGTAACCAAAGCTTTTACCATTGTATGCCAGCGTTGGGCGGGCAGTTTTTCCAGCGCTTCAATTTTAGCCCCCTGCTGGGTCAATTCCCGCTGGATGGCCTGGGTATTCACCGCAATTTCTTTTACCGAGATAGCCAGTTCATGTATGGCTTCGTGCTCACGGGCCAACTCGTTGATGCGGTGCAAATTGGATTTGCTGCGCGCTTCGGTTTCCACCAGCGTAATTTCCCAGTTGTCCATTTTCCAAAATCCTTCCTGTGTTGGTTTTTCAAATCTGTGTTATGTCTTGCAAAAAGTCTCCGCATTCCTCCTTAAGTTCGTCCAAACAAATTTTATCCAGCGCGCGCTGGTGCAGCTTTTGCACCCACCGCCAGGAATACTGCATATGCTGGGCAATTTGCTCGTAGCTTTCGCCCAATAAATAGCGCCTGCGCAAAACCTGTATAAGCTTTTCGTCCTCCAGCCGGCTAATGGCCCTGCCAAAATATGCGCGCAGCTGCATCAAAACGGCAATTTGCCTGCCAATGCTGGCCTGCAAATGCCAAAGTTTGCGGTTGTGTTCCATCATTTCTTCGGTTTTGGCCGCCTTTCCCTGTTCCTTGCAGGCCTGTTTTAGGGCAATTTCCTCTGCTTTTTGTTCTTCCAGCTCACTGCAAAGCACATCGATTTTGCGGTTTAACACCTGGTATTGCCGTAAAATATCCACCTTTTTTGCATGGTTCATCCGGCTTTCCTCCCTTCGGCGCGCGCGTTTTCCGGCTGGGTTGCCATATTGCCAATTGCCAGCGCTTTTTGAATGCTTTCCTGCGAACGGTACAGCAGTTTTGCAAGCTGCTTCACGCTCATCCCCTCGCGGTACCATTTGCAAACCAAAAACACCGTATCCTGCGTAAAAGGGCGGTTTAAATTGTGTTCCATGCGCTGGCTTACATGCTTGCTGGGCCGGCAGTCCTCGCAGCAGTACAAATGGTTGGCGTTTATGGGCGCAAACGCTTTGCCGCAGGTTTTGCAAAACGCGGTTGCCACCCGCTTGCGTTTGGCCCTGGCGGCCGCCTGTTGGCAGGTGTGGGTGCAGTATTTTTGGTTCAGCGTTTTGGGAACAAAACGCTCTTTGCAGTGTTCGCATACAATTTCCGGCAAAGCTTCGCGCATAAAACGCTGTTTTTCCATCAAAAACCCATACATAAAATCCCCCCTGTATAGAACATATGTTCTTATTTAAACGGACGCATCCCCGTTTTTATCTGCTTTTCAAAGGCGCGCAGCCCGGCAAAGGATTTTTCCCATCCGTACAGCCAGCAGCAGATGCTGTATTGCCGCAATATTTTTATGGACATAGTTTTGCCTCCTTTTATCCCGTATTTGGAATTTTTTATACACCGTATTTGATACTGTAATGCTATGATAATCCCATAAAAGGAATTTGTCAACGCAATTTGCCTCTAAAAAATTACCGAATTTGGAACTATTTTATTGACAAAAATATCCCTTTTCGCTATACTTGTAACTGTAAGAAGGTGATTGCTATGCAGTTAGGGGAACGCATAACATTAAAGCGAAAAGAAGCCCGCCTAACCATCGACGAACTGTCCCAGCGTGCAAACATACCCAAAGGCACGCTGAATAAAATTATCGCCGGCATTACCCGCGACCCGCAGCTGAACACCGTATGCGCCATTGCAAAGGCGCTGGGCTGCACATTAAACGATTTGGTAGAGGAATTTTGCACCCTGCAAGCGCCGGCGCCGCGCGAGCAGATGCATCTGCAAACCTACCGGTCGCTGGATGAATTTGGCAAAAACGCAGTGGAGGTGCTTGCACAGGCCGAGCTGGAGCGCACCCTTGCCCAGCCGAAAAACCGCCTGCAGATGGTGCGCACCTTGCGCGTAGCCGCGCGCGGCGGCGGGGTAAAAAACGCCACTGCCAAACAGCAGCAGGATATTGCTACCGTTCACCAAAAGCTGGTGCTTTCCAAGAAAAAACGCTGACCTTATTTTTTCGACATTCCAGTGCTGACAAAAGGACGATTGTACATGCAAAATCTTCCCATTTACCTGCGCGCCTGCCAAACGCTTTCGCAGTATGGCGTGCATACGCTGCCCGTGCGCCTGGCCCCTATTTTGGAACGCAGCGGCATCCATTGGTTTGATTACCAGGCCTATGCCGATTCGCTTTCCATTTCCAGCGTACAGGTGGTGCAGCAATACGGGCCCGATGGTTTTACCAATTATTTTGACGGCGACTACATGGTGTTTTACAACCCCTCTTTGCCGCCAAAACGCATGCGCTTTACCCTGGCCCATGAGCTGGGGCATATCTTTTTAGGGCATATCGGGCACTTTGCCCCCTTGTGTGCATGCGCGGGCCTTACGCCCGACGAACAAGCGGATCTGTTCGCTTCGTATCTGCTGTGCCCGCCGCTGCTGCTGCAGGCGTTAAAGGTAAATTCCCCCCAGCAGGTTGCCGCCTGGTGCGATGTCTCCCTGCCCTGCGCCAAACGCGCCTTTGGCATTTTGCAGCAAACCCGCCAAACGCCGCACGCCTGCCTGCAAAACGAGGAAACCCGGCTGCTGGCGCATTTTGCCCCGTTTTTGTCCACAGCTTTGCAAAACAGCGGGGAAACCGACAGCCTTATGCCGCCCAAACACTTAGGGCTTGCGCGCCGGCTGTAGCTTAAAACGTTTTCACGCCGCGCTTTTTTGGGCTTTGCACAGCAAACAAAGCCTTCCGCCTGTGCGCATCGCCATCGCTTTTTAATTGGCCGCAATGCCGCTGCGGCTTTCTGCCCGCCCTATACTGCTGGGCAAAATGCTTTGGCAAGCGCTGCGCTTACAGCGTTTGCTTGGCGTCTACCGGCTTGCAGCCCTGCACGCGGCAAAACCAATAAGAAGGGATATTATGGAAAACGCCTATCAATTCCGGGCAATTGCAAAAGAAGAAATCCCCCAAATGTTCCAGCTTGTCTTGCAAAGAATGCGCTGGATGGACGCCAAAGGCATACGCCAGTGGAACGCCACCCAATACGACCAAATCTATCCGCAGTCTTATTATGAAGAACACCGGCAAAAAGGCGAAGTGTTTGTGCTAATCAAAACGCTTACAAACCAAATTGCCTGCGCAGGGGTTTTGCTGGAGCAGGACAACCGCTGGAACGACGGCCAGCCGGCGATTTACCTGCACAATTTTGTCTCCCAAGCGGGCGAAAACGGCGCGGGCGCGCTCTTTTTAAAACATGCGCAGGAATACGCCCGCCAAAAAGGCAAGGCGTATCTAAGGCTGGACTGCGCCCAAAACAACCCTTCCCTTATACGGTATTACGCCTCCCATGGCTTTTTGCCTGCCGGCACCTGCCAAGATGGGGCTTACAAAGGCGTTTTGCAGCAGAAAAAACTGTTTTAACCGCTTTATATGCCCGCCCTGTCAAACCTGCAAGGGCTCAAAATCAATACAGCCGCCTGCTTTTATTTAGCAGGCGGCTTTTGCATTCATAAAAAATTCATATTTACAATATTGACCACACGGTCTATTTTTTATATAATAGACCATGTGGTTTATTTTAAGGAGCGAATTGCATGAAACAGGAAGAAAAAAGCAAACGCAGTTTTGAAAAAATTTTGCGTTGCGCCATCAAGGAATTTGCCAACAAACCGTTTGAAGAAGCGTCTATAAACGCCATTTGCAGCGAAAACCAAATCTCCAAAGGGCTTTTGTACCACAATTTCAAAAGCAAAGACGAGCTGTATCTGCGCTGTGTGCAGGAAAGTTTTACCCAGTTTACCCAGTATTTGCAAAGCGCCGATTATTCCAACCCCGATTTTCGCCAAAACATGCAAACCATGCTGGCCAAACGCCATGAATTTTTTATACAATACCCCCTTTTGGGCAACCTGTTTTTTCAAACCATTTTGCAGCCGCCCAAACATCTTTTGGGGCAAATTCGTGCTTTGCGCCATGATTTTGATGCGTTTCATGCCGCGCGCCACCAGGAACTGCTTGGGCAGATTACCCTGCGCGACGGTGTAACGCCCCAAATGGCAATGGAATACTTTTCTGTTTACCAAGAAATGTTTAACGCCTATTTTCAAACCAAAGCCTATGAAAATAGCGATTTTCACGCCTTGGTACAAGACCATGAAGCGCGCCTGACCAATCTGTTGGATATTATGCTGTATGGCATTGCAAAGGAGAATGCATAATGAATATTTTGGTATTGTTGTTACGGCTTTTGCTCACCATTGCTGTGGCCTTTTTTGCAGGCAAACTGGTAAGCAAATGCAAACTGCCGGCTATTTTAGGCTGGCTTATCACAGGTATGGTGCTGGGGCCGCATGCACTGGCGGTTATGAACAATGAAATTTTAAACGCCGGCTGGTACAACACCATGATTCATATCCTGGAATGCGCCGTGGGTTTGATGATTGGCACCGAATTGGTCTGGAAACGTTTGAAAAAATCCGGTATGCAGATTATTGTCACAACGCTTACCCAGTCGCTTGGCACCTTTTTGTTGGTAACGGTGGTATTTGGCGTTATCTTTTATTTTATGGATATCCCCTTATACCTGGCGGCCATTTTTGGCGGCATTGCTTTGGCTACCGCACCGGCACCTGCGCTTTCGGTGGTGCGCGAATTTAAAACCGACGGCCCGGTTACCCATACGCTTATCCCCATGGCCGTGCTGGACGATATTGTAGGCGTTATCGTGTTTTTCACCGTTATTTCGATGGTTGGCTCCAACCTTTCGCAGCAGGGTACTTCGTCGCTTACGGTGGTGTGGTCGGTTGTGCTGCCGTTGGTTTTGGGCGCCGCGATGGGCGTCTTGGCCGGCTTTTTGCTAAAAAAAGAACGAAACAACGCGCAAACCCTGGCCATTTTAATTGCATGCCTTTTGGTTACCAGCATCATTGGCATTTTGATTAACGATTACCTGCTTCAAGAACCGATGATGAACTTTATGCTTATGGGCATGGCGTTTTCCGCTGTGTTTGCCAATATCGTCAGCGAATACCGCCTTGGCCAAATCAACCGCGCCTTTAACCCCATCCTTGGTTTTGGTTTAATTGTGGTAATTTTAAACCTGGGCGCCCCGTTGGATTACCATTTGATTTTAGGCGCTGGGCTGTTTACCGCTGTGTATATTATCGCACGTGCTTTGGGCAAATATTTTGGCGCATATTTTGGCGCCAGCATTACCAAATCCCCCGAAACGGTAAAAAAATACCTGGGCCTTACTTTGCTGCCGCACTCCGGGGTTTCGCTGGTGTTTACCGGTATCGCGGTAAATACCCTGCAAGGGCCCGCGCCGGAATGCGCGCAGATTATCCAGGGCACCATTGCTGCCGCGGCGGTTATCAATGAAATTATCGCCGTAATTGTCGCCAAAAAAGGCTTTGAATGGGCAGGTGAATTCCATAAGCAGGGCAGCGGTTCGGATGCGCCGCCAGAGCAGGATAAAAAACCCCGCCGCCTGCCGCGTTTTTCCAAAAAGCAAACCAAATAGCATTTTCCTATAAAAAATATACCCCGAAGCCAAACTTGGCTCCGGGGTTTTTGTTTTGGGTATGCAGCCCAAAGCAAAGCCATCTTTACAGCTGGCGCAGGTCGTATACATCCCGGCGCCTGGCTTTTAAAAGCGGCAGTTGTTCGCGTATGGCTTCCACCTCGTTTAAATCGATTTCCACCACAGCGCTTGCCGGTTTTTCATCCGCACGGTAAAGCACCTTGCCCCAAGGGGATACCACAATCGAATTGCCATAGGATACATACACGCCGTTTTCATCCCTGGCAGGCGCCACCCCAATGCTAAACACCTGGTTATCCACCGCGCGCATTCTCCAGGTAATTTCCCAGTGGGCCGGGCCGGTCGTCATATTAAAAGCAGCCGGCACCACAAGAATTTTGGCCCCTTTTAAAGCCATTAAGCGGGCCAGTTCGGGGAACCGGTAATCAAAGCAGATGCAAACGCCTATATCGCCAAAAGCGGTTTTTACCACCGTTACATCCTGCCCGGCGCAAAATGTCTCCGATTCCATAAACCGCTGCCCGCCTTTTACATCAATATCAAACAAATGCATTTTGCGGTGGCGGCCAATCTGGCTGCCGTCGGGGGCAAATACAAAACAGGTGTTGTATACCCGCGTGCCGTCCAGTTCCGGCATGGAACCGCCTACCAGATAAACCCCCGCTTCCTTTGCCGCATTGGATAAGCTTTGGTACACCATCCCCCCGGCTTCTTCGGCGTATTCACGGAAATATGCATTGGAATACGGGCAGCAGAACATTTCCGGCAGCACAACCATTTGCGCGCCAAGGTTTGCCAAACGGCGGATGTTTTCCACCGCGCAGGCTACGTTTTGGGCTTTGTCCATGCCCACGGGCATTTGCACAATCCCTATTTTCATGTGGTTTTCCCTCCCGTTTTTTATGTATTGTACCACAAAAACAAAAATGCCGCATCGGGTTACGACGCGGCATTTGAAAAAACAGCTATTAGGCTTCTTCGTCATAGCTAAACGGCATGATGGTATCGGTTACAAACTGGCCGTCTTTAATTGTCAAAACGAACATCGGTTTTAAGATATTGCCGTCTTTGGTCATACGGAATGTACCATATAAGCCTTCTGCTTCGCGGTCGGTCAAATAATCGCGGATTGCCACACGGGTTGCTTTTACATCATCAAGTTTATCGGCATTTGCTTTTAACCCGTCAAATACCAAAGTAACCATGTCGTATGTGCACACAGCGTGGTTTTCCAAACCTTCCGGATAGCGGGCGTATTTTTCTTTAAACGCTTTGGAAGCTTCGGTGTCGATGTCATTACCAAAGTTGGAAATGGCGTAGTAGCCGTCGCCCATCTCGCCTTTTTCGCCAACAATTGCCAAGAAGTCGTCGTTAGCGGTTTGGTTGGTGCCCATAATCGGGATCATGATATCCAAGTCGCGGGCCTGGGTAACCAGCAAGCCAGCTTCGTTGTAAGAAGCAGACATGTTGATGAGTTCAGCACCAGCATTTACAGCTGCGGTGATCAAAGGTTTAAAGTCTTTGGTGGTACCTTTTACAAACTGCTGGCTGTAAACAATTTTACCGCCCAAAGCTTCAAAAGATTCGGTAAATGCACCGTTAACTTCTACGCCAACATCGTCGCCGCCATAAATCATAGCAGCTTTATCAATGCCGAGGTTTTCGTAAACGAACTGTGCGTATACTTTTTGGTTGTAAACCTGCAAAGTAGAACCGGTAAAGTTCCATTCGCTGGATTTAGCAAATTCACTGTGGGAAGAAGTGATGCAGATGTGCGGGATTTCAGCTTTAGCAAAAATTTGCGCAACTGCCAATGCACAAGTGGAAGAGAACGGCCCGATAACCGCAAGCAAATCCTCTTGTCCAATCAATTTGTTGGCAATGGAAACGGTCTCGGTTGCTACGTTTTTGTCATCGTAGTATTCAAATTCCACCATACGGCCGTTAACGCCGCCGGCTTCGTTGAATTCTTCAATCGCAATCAATAAAGCGTTTTTCTGCAAGGTGCCATATTGCGAAAAGTCGCCGGTATACGGGCAGATATGTGCAAATTTTAAAGGTTCCGTGCTGGCTGTGCTGCTTCCCCCTTGGCTGCTTTCGCTGCTGTTGCTCGAATCGCCGCTGGGTGTGCTGCTGGGAGACCCGTTGGAGCAAGCTGCCATTGCGGTTACCACCAGTGCCAAGCACATCATAAGTGCGAATAGACGTAGAGTTTTTTTCACGATTTTGCCTCCTCATTCTCAAATATGCCGGTGGCATCTTGGGTGCCCACCGACACCTATATAGTACCATATTTGTCTAATAATTCAACAAAAAATTAAATTTTTTCCAATTTAAATCAAATTTTTATAAAAAACGCTAAAAATAAAAA
>CAJFVS010000081.1 GCA_904420505.1 Candidatus Alloruminococcus vanvlietii
CATGGTTTTGCTTTGCGGCCTGCACCATAGCGTCGGCGTTTTTCATCGCTTCCTCATACAGCGCCTTTTTGCACTGGCTGCCGCTGGAAAGATGGGTATCCAAACTGCCAAAGCCGCCGGTAAGCGGTTTTTCACAAATAATATGCTTTTTGGCATTGGCCGCCTGGATGCAAAACGGCGCGTGCAGGGCGTTGGGCACGCAGATATCCACCACGTCGATTTCAGGGTCTTGGAGCATCTCTTCCAAATCCCGGCACACCCGTGGAATCCCGTATTTTTGTGCAAATTCCTCTGCGCCTTTTGTGGCGGTAACGCCGGCTACCTGCATCTGCACGCCCACCACCTGCTTATATGCCTGCATGTGGATGTGCGCAACAAACCCCGCGCCGACCATACCAATTTTTAAGGCTTTCATGGCATGTAACCCTCCCTTGTTTTGTATTTGCGGTTATGGCTTCATGTTACCATGACATCAAGCGGCGCCGCTATGTAAATGTTGGCAAATGCATTGCAAATGATGGCTTTCTAGTGCATAGCGGGCCAATTTTTTTGAATTTTTATAGAAAAAATCCCCATTTTCTTTTCACAATTATAAAAAAATATAATAAGTTTGAATGGTTTATTGGCGGGTTGTTTACAATTCTTTTTTATCAAAATCACTTTTTGCAATGTGAAGGCAAGAATCGCACTGTTCCTGCAAATGCAATAATGATAGGATAGCAGTATAAATTATCGCTAAAAAACAACCGTTTTCATTTAAAATTTCAGAATTTATGCACATAGATGCCCAAACAAGCTTTTGGTTATGCTCAAACCCAAAACGGGTAAAATATCGGCCGTTGTGCGGATATTCCAATACCAAACATCCATTTACAAACAGAAAGGGGTAAAAACATGAAAAAAACACTTGCGGTACTTTTGGTATTGTCCTTATGCTTTTCGCTATTTGCATGCAGCAATGCCAACAGCCAGGACACTGTGGTTGATGAAAGCTACTGGGATGATGCACCAACCATGAAAATTGCCATCTTAACGGCGCTGACCGGCGCAAGCAAGGAAACCGGCGACCGTGCAAAACGCTCGGTGGACTATGCCGTAGAACAGATAAATGCCAATGGCGGCGTTTTGGGCAAACAGCTGGAAGTGATCTATTTTGATATCGGCGCCGACCAGCAAAGTTTTATCAACGCTTTGCAAAGCGCGGTGAACACCGAAGGCATTAGCGCAACCATTGGGTATTCCACCAGCACCTATACGGTTGCCGGCTCGGATATCATCCGCGAATCGCAGATTCCCAACATCACCATGGGCAACAGCGCCGGGATTTTTGATTTGGACAACCCCTATATCTGGCAGGCCCGCGTGCCGGACAAAATCGGCACCGAGGTGCTGGCAAAAATCTCTTTTGAAACCTACAACGTAAAAAACCCCGCCGTCGTCTGGATGACCGACGCTTCCGGGCAAAGCCAGCATGATGCGTATGTTGCCGCGATGGAAAGCTATGGGGCAACCATTGCCGCAGACATCGGCTTTGACAGGACCACCACCTCCGACTTTAACCCCATCATCACCCAGGTGATGGATTCGGGCAGCGATGGTTTGGCGCTGTTTTGCACCAACCAGCAAGACGGCGTTTTGCTTGCCGAAACCGTAAAGCAGTTTGATTATCCCCACCCCATCGGGTCTTCGTCGGGCAATTTTGTCTATTCGTTTTTGGATGTGCTGACCGACAGCGCGGCAGACGGCTGGTACGGGGTGTCTGAATTCAATTTGGATGCGGATATCCCCATTGTTAAAGAATATCTGGCGGCGATGGAAGAACGCGACACCCAAGGCTTAGGGCGCCCAGGCTGGAGCGAAGCCGCTTACTACGATTCGGTTTACATCCTGACCGAAGCGGCAAAAATCGCCAATTCCACCAACCCGCAAAAAATCAACGAAGCGATGACCCAAATCAAGGATATCCAGGGCGTGATGAGCAGCTATTCCTACCACGAGGACCATTCGCTTGCCAATTACCTGTGGGTAGCCGAAATTGACGGCAACGACATTATCATCAAAGAACAGGTTTACCGGGATTAGTTTTGGCCTGTAGGGATATCCGGGGTATGAAATTTGTGCTGTACCCCGGATGTTCTTTATAACGGAAACAGGAAGGAGCCGTACATATGGGCATGTTTTTATCGCTTACAGGCAGCGGGCTTGCGATGGGTATGATTTACGCCATGCTGTCTGTAGGGCTGCTTTTGCTTATACGCGCCGTTGGCGTTACCAACTATGCGCAGGGCGATTTGCTTGCGCTTGGCGCATATACAGCGTTCTTTTTGATGGACAGGCTGGATTTAAGCGGGCTGCCCATGATTTTATTGATGATTTTGCTATTTGCATGCTTTGGGGCCATTTTTATGTTTACCTGCTATTACCCCTTGCGCAAAACCAAATGGAAACAATCCATTATGGTTTGCACCATTGGCGCAGGCATGGTAATACAGGAAATTTGCATGATTGTATGCGGTTCTATGGTAAAACCCATGGACCCCATTATCCCCGGCACGCTGACCATTGGCACCTTTGTGCTGCAATACCAGTACATTGTGGTGTTTTTATTAAGCATTCTGGTGATGGTAGGGGTATACCTTTTGTTCGATAAAGTTTACGCGGGGCGCGCCATGCAGGCTGCGGCGCAAAACAGCTATGCGGCAAACCTCATCGGTATCCCGGCCATTTTAACCACCCTTGGCACCTACATCATCGTCATGATGATATCCGGTTTTGCAGGCTACCTGGTAGCGCCTATTTTTTTGGTGCGCACCACCTTGAACACCCTGCAGTCCAAAGCGTTTGCCTCGATGGTTTTAGGCGGCTTTGGCAGTGTTCCGGGCGCGGTTTTGGGCGGCTTGCTCATCGGCTTGATTGAAGCCTACAGCACCTATTTTACAACCGTTTACAAAGACGTTTTTGTGTTTGGCGTGCTGCTGCTTACCCTTCTCATCCGCCCGCAGGGAATTTTTGGAGAAATCCAGTTAAAAGAGAAAGCATAGAGGTGACAATATGAAACAAAAACTTTTACAGCCTCGCACGCTTTTAAAACTGGCCTTGTGGGTTGTTGGGCTTATTGTGCTGCTGCTTTTGCCAGGGCAGTTAAACAATTACCAGCTTACCATTGTGGATTCGGCTATTATTTATTTTATCGCTTCTTTAAGCTATACCGTTATGCTGGGCATGGGCGGCATGATGTCCATGGCGACGGTTACCTTTATGGGGCTGGGCGCCTTTTTTACCGCGCAGCTTGCCAAAAACTGGGGGCTTCCCACCCCGCTGGCCGGGCTTTTGGCGGTTTTGGCCACAGCGGCCATTGCGTATATCCTATCCATTATGCTGGTGCGGCTGGAGGGCTACTACTTTGTTTTTGGCACCATTGGGCTGTGCAACATGATGTCCACGGTGTTTCAAAACTTCAAGCCCTTATCCAACGGCGCAGACGGCATCAACGGCATACCAAAGCTGAATTTGTTCGGGTTTACCTTCCGCAACTTAAGCGATTGGTGCCTGCTGCTGGTGGTTTTGGCGGTCATTCTTGCCATTGGGGTATCGCGCGTCCGCAAAAGCGCATTGGGCCGCAGTTTAATGTCCATCCGCGACAACCCCGTTACCGCCCAAACGCTGGGGGTAAATGTGCTGCGCACCAAACGCATCGCCTTTACCATAGGCGCTTTCCTTTCGGCTACGGCGGGCATGCTGGTGGCGTTTCACAACGGCGTTGTCAGCGCCTCGCTGTTTACCTTTAACGTGCAGCAAAGCCTTTTGATGATGGTAATGCTGGGTGGTGTAAACAGCACCTTTGGCGCATTGGGCGGGGCCTTTTTGGTGCAGCTTATGCCGGAGGTTTTGCGCCCCATCCAGCAGTATTTGCGCCTGGTACAGGGCATTTTGCTCATCCTTTTAATGATTTTCATGCCGATGGGCATTGCCGGATTGCTGCAATCTGCCTGGAAAAAGATATCCAAAAGCATACAAAAAAGGAAAGGTGGGCTAAACGTTGGAATGCAACAAAACCTCGAAAATCCTGGCGGCTGAGGAGCTGACCATTGCGTTTGGCGGGTTGGTGGCAACCGACCATGTTTCGTTTGAAGTAGCCCCAGGGGAAATTTTAGGCCTTATCGGCCCCAACGGCGCAGGCAAATCCACCCTGCTGAATTTGGTAAGCGGCATTTACCAATGCGACAGCGGCAAGGTGTTTTTAAACGGCACCGACGTTACCCGCCTGCCCGCGCACACCCGTGCCAGAATGGGCCTGGGCCGCACTTTCCAAACGCCGCGGTTTTTGCAGCGCTCTTCCATCCGGGACAATTTGCTGCTGGGCACCGACCTTGCCAACCAAATCGGTTTTTTCCAGTCCTTTTGGGACAAAAAAGGCTTTGATTTTGAAGAAGAAGTACAGGAACTTATGGGGTATGCGGGATTTTCCATCAATTGGCACAGCGATATCAACGCCCTGCCCTTTGGCCAGCGCAAGCGGCTGGAAATTGTGCGCTCGCTGCTTTCGCACCCCAAGGTTTTGCTGGTGGACGAACCCGCCGCAGGGCTAAACACCAAAGAGCTGGAATATGTAGCCAACCTATTGCAGTATGCAACCCAAAAAGGGATTGGCGTTGTTTTGATTGAGCACCAGATGGATTTGGTGATGAACATCTGCCACCGGATTATTGTGCTTAACTTTGGCAAGCTCATCGCCGAAGGCACCCCGAAAGAAGTATCGTCCAACGCAGCGGTGATTGAGGCCTATTTGGGGAGGAAAAAACATGCTCACAATTAAAAATCTGCACGCGTATTACGGCACCATTGAAGCTTTAAAAGGCATAGACCTGCAGGTGAAAGACGGCCAAATCTGCACCATCATCGGCGCAAACGGGGCCGGCAAAACCACCCTGCTCAAATCCATTTCCGGCGTGGTACAGCGCACAGGCTCTATCACCTGGGATGAAGAGGATATCTCCAAGTGCAACAGCCTGCAAACCGTGCGCAAAGGGATTGTACACGTACCGGAAGGAAGGCTGGTGTTCCCCGGCCTTTCGGTGCAGGAAAATTTGGAGATGGGCACCATCAACTGGCACGGCTTTTTTGGGCGCAAGCCTTTTGATGAAGATTTGCAAAAGGTTTACGAGCTGTTCCCCAGGCTAAAAGAACGCAAAGACCAAAAGGCGTGGAGCTTATCGGGCGGCGAACAGCAGATGCTGGCCATTGGGCGCGGCATGATGGCGCGGCCAAAATTGTTGATGCTTGATGAGCCTTCTATGGGATTGGCGCCGAAAATTGTGGACGAAATGTTTGTAAAAATTGTTGAAATCAACCGGGTGCACAATGTGCCTATACTGCTAATTGAACAGAATGCAAACCTGGCGCTGGAGGTGGCCGATTA
>CAJFVS010000082.1 GCA_904420505.1 Candidatus Alloruminococcus vanvlietii
CTTGGCACGGATTTGCATGTATTTGTGAAACGAATCTTTGATGTAATCGGGCTCGATGTCAATATGGTCGATATTGGTTAAAAAGGTGGTGTGGCGGCAGTGGTCCGACCAGTAGGTGTCAATCATCTTGATTTCGGTGATGGTCGGGTCGCGCATCTCTTCCTCTTTAAAATATTTTTGGCAAAAAGCGATGTCATCGTCGTCCATCGCCAGGCCGTATTGTACAATAAAGGCATGCAGGCCCTCTTTATCCAGCTTGGTAAAGCCGGTTAGAGTATCCACCTTGTTGGGGATGGTGTAATTGGTTTTAAGGGTTTTGGGCAGTTGCAAGCTCGCTTCGCGGCTTTCCACAGGGTTGATGAGGTATTCGCGGATACGCGCATATTCCTCGTCGGTCAAATCCCCTTCCAAAAGGTAAACGCGCGCGGTTTTTACAAGGGGGCGCTCTTTTTGGGTGAGGATTTGGATGCACTGCGCACAGGAATCGGCCCGCTGGTCAAACTGGCCGGGCAGGTATTCGCTGGCAATTACACGCCCGGACTGTAAGATATCGGCAATATCCGTGTAAGTTACATCCACCTGCGGTTCGCTTAACACGGTGGGGATGCTCGCTTCAAAATCCTCTTGCGAGATATCCTCCAAATCATAGCGGTTAAACAGCCGCACCTTTTTTAAGTTGGTGATGAGCAAAGCGGTTTGAATATCCTGCAAAACGCTGTTGGCTTCGACAGAAAACTCTTCTTTTTTCTCAACAAATAGCCTATAAACCAAAATTGACACTCTCCCTTTATCTTTGTTCCAAATCGCATTTGGAATATTCCGCAAAAATTTTTGGCCGCCTGTATCTCAAGCAGCGCCGCCGAAAGCACGTCCACGGCCTTTGGCGCGCACCGAAACCGGCAACGCCATTTTATATGCACCCTTGCACGCCGTCTAAATATACATCCCCTAAGGTTGCGCGGCAAATTTTTCCACGCAAATCCGTAGAAGAGGAGACGTACACCGGTGTGTAGTTGGGGGTATAGCCTTCAAAAAGCCCGGTCTGGGGGTCTTGGGTTTCAAACAAAACAGGCTCGATAAGCCCTTTCTGGGTAAGCAAAAAGCCTTCGCGCGCCTGCTGTGCCGCTGCAATAAGCCGTGCGGTGCGTTCTTCTTTCACCGCTTTGGGCACCTGGTTTGGCATGGTGGCCGCCAGCGTACCCGGGCGGATGGAATAACTAAACGCGTGCACCTTGGCAAACCCAATTTGGTGCACAAACGCCAAAGACTGCAAAAATTCCTCCTCGGTTTCCCCGGGGAAGCCGGTCATCATATCCGTGGTGATGGAGGGGTTTACAAACAGCTCGCGGCAGGTATCCACCACCGCCTGGTACTGGCTTGTGTTGTAGCGCCTGCGCATGCGGGCCAAAGTCGCGTCGCACCCGCTTTGCAAAGAAAGATGAAACTGCGTGCAAAACTTGGGAATGTTTGCCAAGCGCTCTAAAAGCGGGCGGGTCATGAGCTCCGGCTCCACCGAGCCTAAGCGGATGCGCTGGATGTTTTCAAACTGCGCGGCCGCTTCTACCGCGTCGGCAAGCGAAAGACCCAAATCCTTGCCATAGGAGGCTAAGTTGATGCCAGCCAGCACCACCTCGCGGTAGCCCTGCTGGTTTAGCAAAGAAAGCTCCTGGGTCAGCTCGTCTATTTTTTTGGAGCGAATCGGCCCGCGCGCCTTGGGGATGATGCAATAGGCACAAAAATGGTCGCAGCCGTCCTCTATTTTTACAAAGGCGCGGGTACGCTCCAAAAAGCGGCTGGCGCGCATGGGCTCAAAGTTTTCGCCCGCCTGGTGAGGGGTGATGTCCACAATGCGCTGGCCATTTTGCAAAAAGGTTAAAACGTCTTTGCAAACGCTGGCCCGGTTGTAGGAACCGGTGATGACATCCGCCTGCAAAATCGCCTTCGCTTCTTCGGGGAACGCCTGCGGAAAACAGCCGGTGAGCACCACGCAGGCCGCGGGGTTTTGCCGCTTAAAGCGGTGCAGGGCCTGGCGGGTTTTTTTATCGCCCGAGGCGGTAACGGTACAGGAGTTGACCACATACACGTCGGCGATATCGCCATCGGTGACGATTTCAAACCCCTGCTTGTAAAACTGGTCGATTAAAATTTGGGTTTCGTATTGGTTGACTTTACAGCCCAATGTATAAAAAGCGGCTTTCATGCTCCACCTCGGTTACAAAATATAACATTATTATACATAAACCCCCCGTAAAATACAACGGAAAAGAGTAGGCAAAAAGCATCCAACACATCCGCAAAGAATGGTGAAAATCCCGAAAGGGGCCTGCCATTTTGGCCGGATAGGCAGCCGCGGGCAAAATTTTGGGCAAAACGCCTGTTTTGCTGGCATGCCAACGCGCAAAAAGACATACACTTTTATCGGACACAAGAAGGGAGAGACTGCAAATGAATGGAAGAAAACGCATTGGCTGTATGATATGTGCATTGGCGCTGGTATTTTGTTTTGGCACGGGGGTTTTGGCCGGTGGGGAGGAAGTTCCCAATGCGCTGGACGCCATCACCCAGGCAGCGGCCGAAAGCGAAGGGCTGCAGGTAGATGTAAAAAGCGCTATTTTGATGGACGCCAAAACCATGACGGTATTGTTTGAGCAAAACGCCGACGAACAGCTTCCTCCGGCTTCTATTACCAAAATCATGACCATGCTGCTGGTGATGGAAGCGCTGGACGAGGGGAAAATTTCGCTGGAGGATATGGTCACCTGCAGCGAACACGCGGCCAGCATGGGAGGCTCGCAGATTTGGCTGGAACAAGGCGAGCAGATGAGCGTGCACGATTTGTTAAAAGCCACGGCGGTTTCCAGCGCCAACGACGCCGCCGTTGCATTAGGGGAATTCTTAGCCGGCTCGGAAGAGGAATTTGTGGCGCTTATGAACCGGCGCGCACAGGAATTGGGCATGCAAAACACCGTGTTTCAAAACGCCAGCGGTTTGGATGAAGAAGGGCATGTCAGTTCCGCGCGCGACATCGCCATCATGTCCTGCGAGCTGCTAAAGCATGAAAAAATTACCGAGTACTCCACCATCTGGATGGATTCTTTGCGCGACGGCGCCACCGAGCTTGTCAACACCAACCGCCTGGTGCGTTTTTACGAAGGGGCCACGGGCTTAAAAACCGGTACTACCGACGGGGCCGGAAGCTGTTTATCCGCTTCGGCGCAGCGCGGGGAAATGTCGCTGGTGGCGGTGGTGATGGGGGCTTCCACTTCGGATATCCGCTTTGAAAGCGCCCGCAAGCTTTTGGACCACGGCTTTGCCAATTACGGCTATATGGAAGTGCCCAACATCGACGACCAGCTGACCCCCGTGCCGGTGCTAAACGGCGTAGACCGCTATGCCATCCCCAAGCTGGAAAAGATTGCGGATGTGCTAATAAACACCAAGCAGGACAACACCGTTGAACAAACCGTGCAGCTGGCCGAAAACCTGAAAGCCCCGGTTTTGCAGGGGCAGAAGATAGGGGAAGTGATCCTGACCTTAAACGGCGAAGAAATCGGCCGTTACCCCATCACGGCGCAAAATGCGGTGGAACAGATGACCTTGGGGCGTGCATTCGGTATTTTATGGGGTACGCTATTGGACATGAAACTGTAAAGTTTTTATGAATTGTGTACAAAAATCAAAAGATTGAGCAGGTATATCTTGAAAAAAGTGCCGTTATAAAGTACAATAAAGGAACAAAGAAAGGCAGGATGTCATATGGCGGTAAAATTACAGACAAAATATCTAGAACCTTTTGTTCGGGAGCATGAACTCTTTGGCATGCAGCATGAAGTGGAAGCAGCGCACAAGCTGCTGGAAGAGAAAAACGGCCTTGGCAACGACTATTTGGGCTGGTTGTATCTTCCGCGCGATTATGACAAAGAAGAATTTGCGCGCATTCAGGCGGCGGCCAAACAAATTCAAAAGGACAGCGACGTGCTGGTTGTCATCGGCATCGGCGGGTCATACTTGGGTGCAAGGGCGGCAATTGAACTGCTGACATCCCCTATGTATAATCTTTTGCCCAAGCAAACGCCCAACATCTATTTTGCGGGCAACAGCATTTCCCCAACGGCTTTGCAGGAGATTTTACAACTTTGTGAAGGCAAAGACGTTTCGTTAAACGTTATTTCCAAATCGGGCACCACCACCGAACCGGCGCTGGCGTTTCGCATTTTCCGCGAATTTATGCAGAAAAAATACGGGGAAGACGCCAAAAAGCGCATTTATGTCACCACCGACAAAGCGCGCGGCACCCTGAAGAAATTTTCCGACGAGCAGGGCTACCAGACCTTTGTCATTCCCGATGACGTAGGCGGGCGGTATTCGGTGCTTACCGCGGTAGGGCTTTTGCCCATTGCCGTAGCGGGGGTGGATATTGAGCAGATTATGCAGGGCGCGCAAAACGCTATGGAGAATTTAAGCGTTTGCGACCTTGGCATCAACGACTGCTACCGTTATGCGGCGCTGCGCAACATTTTAGGGCGCAAAGGAAAAAGCATAGAGCTGCTGGTTAGCTATGAACCGGCGTTTACCTTGATGAACGAGTGGTATAAGCAGCTTTTTGGCGAAAGCGAAGGCAAAGACCACAAGGGCATTTTCCCGGCTTCGGTGGTATTTTCTACCGATTTGCATTCCATGGGGCAGTTTATCCAGGATGGTTCGCGCATTTTGTTTGAGACGGTTGTGGATATCAAGCGCCCCAAACGGGATTTGACGGTGAAGGAAGACCCCAGCAACGTAGACGGGCTGAATTTCTTAACCGGCATGCAGATGTCCTATATCAACCAAAAGGCGATGCAGGGCACCATTTTGGCCCACACCGAGGGCGGAACCCCCAACCTGGTGCTGGAAATTGAAGAAATGAACCCGTTTGCATTTGGCTATCTGGTGTATTTCTTTGAAAAAGCCTGCGCCATTTCCGGGTATCTTTCGGGTATCAACCCGTTTGACCAGCCCGGCGTGGAAGGGTATAAAACCAATATGTTTGCACTGCTTGGCAAACCCGGTTACGAGGATAAACAGCAGCAACTGCTGGAAAAATTAAAGTAAAACGATTAATCCCGCCTTGGCGGTATTAATACTTAAACTCAAGGAGGAATCAACATGATAAAACTTATCGTGGGAAAAAAGGGCTCCGGCAAAACCAAAACACTCATCGACATGATTTCCGCTTCTGCTAAAACGGCGCATGGCAATATTGTTTGCATCGAAAAAGGCCTGAAACTGACGTATGATATCCCGCATATCGTGCGTTTGATTGACATCGACCATTACGGCATTTCCGGTTACGATGCGTTTTATGGTTTCCTCTCGGGCATTTTTGCAGGCAACTATGATATCTCGGAAGTTTATATAGACTCTATCCTCAAAATCGGCAACCAGGATTTGGAAGGCTTGGGCGTGTTCTTTGACCGTTTGAGCAAACTGCTCGACGAAGTAAAAGCGCAGGTGGTGTTCACCGTTTCGGCCGATGTTTCCGAACTTCCCGAAAGCGTGAAAAAATACCTGTAATTTGCGGGTTTATTCTTTTGCAAGCAGACAGAGAGCGGTTTTTCTGCTCTCTGTTTTTTGTTGACTTTCGCCGGCGCGGTTGGTATAGTAAAGGTATTGTACAAAGAGAAATTTCCCGATGCAGAGAAGATTTTTGTTGACAAAGAGTTTACAAAAATATATAATATACTCTGCGGTGTTATGAGGTGTCGTTTATGATCATATCACTCAAGCAGCTGTTTGAAATTGTCGGCGAGGTTTACCCCATTGATATGACGGTGGACTTACACGACATAGAGCAGCAGGGTGCATACCCGTTTGAAAACCCCGTTGTGGTAACAGGCAAAATCGAAAACCATGCTGGGATTGTAGTTCTCGCCTACCATGTCAGCACAACGCTTTGCTTGCTTTGCGACCGGTGCCTGGAAGAAATCCAGGAGCCGTTCGAGCATTCGTTTGACCATGTTCTGGTCAGTGAGCTCAACGAGGAAGACGACAAAGACGCGTTTGTTGTAGTAGAAGACGGGCTGCTAGATTTCGATGAACTTCTGCGTGCGGACATTCTTTTAAGCATGCCGTACAAGCACTTGTGCAAAGAAGACTGCAAAGGGCTTTGCCCCGTTTGCGGGAAGAATCGGAATATGGAAGAATGTTCTTGCAATACCAAACAGACAGACCCGCGACTTGAAGTTTTTAAAAAATTGTTGAGATAACAAGCGTAAGCTTAAAGGGAGGTTTGAACGATGGCAGTACCGAAGAGAAAAACGTCGAAAGCCAGACGCGATAAGAGACGTTCCAATGTTTGGAAGCTTGCAGCACCTGCATTTTCCAAGTGCACACAGTGTGGCGAGCTCAAATTGCCGCACAGAGTTTGCCCCAGCTGCGGTTATTATAAGGGCAAAGAAGTCATCAAAGTGGAAGCATAACTTTGTTGGAATCTGAGAGGGTAGAGGAGGAGAAATCCTTCTCTATTTTTTTGGCCTCAGGGGGCATTTTGTATGGAAGGGGGAAGGCGCCATGAGCGTTAAAATTGAACGTGTGGAGCGCAAAAGCATTGCTGAAAAAGCCAAAATAAAGCCAAATGAAACCATTTTGGCCATCAACGGCAACGCTATCAACGATGTGCTTGATTACCGGTTTTACATGATAGAGCCGCGCTTGGATATCCAAATCCAGGACGAACACGGAAAAGTGCGCAACGTACACATTAAAAAAGCCGAATACGACGATTTGGGTTTGGAATTCCACACCTATTTGATGGACGAGCAGCATTCCTGCCGCAATGCGTGCATTTTCTGCTTTATCGACCAGCTGCCTAAGGGCATGCGCGAAAGCTTATATTTTAAAGACGACGACTCGCGCCTTTCGTTTTTCTTTGGCAACTACATCACCTTGACCAATTTAAAGGAAGAGGACATCCGCCGCATCATCAAAATGCGCATTAGCCCCATCAACATTTCCATCCATACTATGAACCCCGAGCTGCGGGTAAAAATGATGAAAAACCGCTTTGCAGGGGAAAGCCTGCGCTATTTGGACATGCTGAAGGATACCGGCATTGTGGTAAACACCCAGCTGGTTTTATGCCCTGGCATCAACGATGGGGAGGAGCTTTTGTACAGCTTAGAGCAACTGGAAAAATACTACCCCACCGTGCAAAGCGTGGCGCTGGTGCCGGTTGGGCTTACCTGCCACCGCCAGGGGCTTTACCCTTTGCAGGGCTACACCCAAGAGAGCGCTAAAGAGGTAATTGCGCTGGCAAACCGCTTTAACGAGGGCTTTTTGTCCCGCCACAACCAGGAAACCCGGTTTGCCTTTGTGGCGGATGAATTCTTTTTGAAAGCAGGGCTGCCTTTGCCCCCCGAAAGCTACTACGAAGAATACAACCAGCTGGAAAACGGCGTGGGGCTTTTGTCGATGCTTTTGAGCGAAGCCGGGCATGCCATCGACGACTTGGAAGAAACCATTGCCCGCCCCAAACGGGAGATTTCTTTGGCAACAGGGGAAGCAGCGTATGAATTTCTTGTAAAGATAGTAGACAAACTGCAAAAAAAAGTGAATAATATAAAGTGTCATGTATACAAAATCCAAAACGATACGTTTGGCCACAGCATTACGGTGGCGGGGCTTGTTTGCGGGAAAGATATCATCCGCCAACTAAAGGGCAAACCTTTGGGAAAAGAACTGCTTATCCCGCATGTGATGCTGAAAACCGGGGAAGACATCTTTTTGGACGATTGCCCGGTGCAGGAGGTAGAGCGCGCGCTGGGCGTTCGGGTAACCACCGTAAACGCCATTGACGGTTATGATTTGATTGAAAAAATACTGGGGGAGGGGATTTGATGGCAAAACCGATTATCGCCATAGTGGGCAGGCCCAATGTGGGCAAATCCACTTTGTTTAATAAATTGGTGGGCAAGCGCATCTCCATTGTGGACGATACGCCGGGCGTTACCCGCGACCGCATTTACAGCGAATGCGAATGGCTGGACAAGCCCTTTATGCTGGTGGACACCGGCGGCATTGAGCCCAAAACCGACGATATTATTTTATCCCAAATGCGCAGGCAGGCCCAATTGGCAATAGACAGCGCGGACGTGATTGTTATGGTGGTGGATATCCGCACCGGCGTTACCGCAACCGACCACGAGGTGGCCTCCATGCTGCAAAAAAGCGGCAAGCCGGTGGTTTTGTGTGTGAACAAATGCGACAGTATCGGCGCTTTGCCGCCGGATTTTTACGAATTTTACAACCTGGGCTTGGGCGATCCCATTGCGGTTTCTTCGGTGCACGGGCATGGCACAGGCGATTTGCTGGACGCCTGCTTTGCACATCTGGAGGACTATAAGCCCGAAGAATATGCGGAAGAATACATCAAAGTAGCGGTAATTGGCAAGCCCAACGTGGGCAAGTCGTCGCTTATCAACCGCCTGGCCGGGGAAGAGCGCCACATTGTCTCCGATATTCCCGGCACCACGCGCGACGCGGTGGACTCGATTGTGGAAAACGAACACGGTAAGTTTGTGTTTATCGATACCGCCGGTATCCGGCGCAAATCCAAGGTAAATGAAGACATCGAGCGCTACAGCGTGTTGCGCTCCTATATGGCGGTGGACAGGGCCGACGTGTGCGTGATTGTGATCGACGCCACCGTTGGCTTTACCGAGCAGGATTCCAAGGTGGCAGGCTACGCCCACGAGCAGGGCAAGGGCTGCGTGGTGGCGGTGAACAAATGGGACGCTGTGGAAAAAGCCACCGGCACCATGGAAGAATACCGCAAAAAGCTGGAAAACGATTTTTCCTTTATGGCGTATGTGCCGTTTGTGTTTATATCGGCCAAAACCGGCCAAAGGGTAGAGCGTTTGTACGATTTAATCAAATACGTAAACGAGCAAAACTCCATGCGCATCACCACCGGCAAGCTAAACGATATTCTGGCCTATGCAACCGCCAGGGTGCAGCCGCCGTCGGATAAGGGCAAACGCCTGAAGATTTATTACATCACCCAGGCGTCTACCCGCCCGCCCACATTCGTCTGCTTTTGCAACAAGGCGGAATTGTTCCACTTTTCTTACCAGCGTTACTTGGAAAACCAAATCCGCGAAACCTTTGGGCTGGAAGGCACGCCTATACGCATGATTGTGCGCGAGCGCGGGGAATAATGTGCATAACGGGGGGACTGGCATGAATATTGTTGTAATGTATGTAATTACAGGTGTGGTGGCCTATTTGTTGGGTTCTATCAACACAGCCATTATTGTATCCAAATTTTATATCAAATCCGATGTGCGCCAAAAAGGCAGCGGCAATGCCGGCATGACCAATATGCTGCGCAACTATGGTGCAAAACCGGCGATTATTACCTGCGCGGGCGACTTTTTAAAAGGTGTGCTTGCCATATTGTTTGCCCGCGGGGTGATATACGCCATGTTTGGCCCCGATGTTTTTGACCCGGCCTACATAGCGGGCATCTGCGTAATTTTGGGGCATATTTACCCCATATACTTTGGTTTCCGCGGGGGCAAAGGCATGGTGACAACCGCCAGCGTTTTGCTTATGATTAACCCGTTGATGTTCGGCATCATCATGGTGATTTTTTTAATCATCGTGCTCACCTCCAAAATTGTAAGCCTGGGTTCTATTTTGTGCGCCATTATTTATCCGTTTTTAACCTTTGGGGTGCTTACTTTGCAGGGCAAACCTGCCTGGCTGGAATGCATATTCTCCGCTTGTTTGGCGGTGCTGCTTGTTTTTATGCACAGGGCCAATATCAAGCGGCTGTTAAACGGTACAGAAAACAAGTTTGGTTCCAAAAAGAAAAAGGAGGAAGCGCATCATGGCTAAAATTGCAATTTTGGGTTCCGGTGGGTTCGGCTGCGCGCTGGCGATTATGTGCGCAAACGAAAACCACGACGTACGCTTATGGTCGTGCTTTGAAGAGGAGATACAAACCCTGAAACAGGAGCGCGAACACAAAAAGCTGTTGGCAGGGGTAAAAATTCCCCAAAGCGTGCAAATGACCAGCGACCTTGCCTGTGCAAGCGACGCAGACCTGGTTATTTTGGCGGTGCCCTCCTTTGCGGTGCGCTCTACGGCGGCCAAGCTGAAAGGGGTGCTTGCGCCCCACACCATTGTGGCCAATGTGGGCAAGGGGTTGGAACAAGGCACCTTAAAACGCCTTTCCCAAGTGATTTATGAAGAGCTGCCCGAACATGTCAACGTCACCATATCGGGGCCTTCGCACGCCGAAGAAGTGGGCAGGGGGATGTCCACCGTGGTGGTGGCCGCCAGTAAGGACATCAAAGCGGCAACCTATGTACAGGATACCTTGATGAACCCCAATTTCCGCATTTACATCAACGATGACGTCATCGGCGTGGAATTGGGCGGTGCGTTAAAAAACGTAATGGCTCTGGCTGCCGGCGTATTGGACGGCTTAAAGATGGGCGATAACGCCAAAGCGGCCTTGATGACCCGCGGCATTGCGGAAATGGCGCGTTTGGGCGTGGCAATGGGCGGCAGAACCGAGACCTTTGCCGGGCTTTCGGGCATAGGGGATTTGATTGTAACCTGCACCAGCATGCATTCGCGCAACCGCCGCGCGGGCATTTTAATTGGCGAAGGCACCAAGGCGGCCGATGCGGTAAAGCAAATTGGCACGGTAGAAGGGTACACCGCTGCCAAATGCGCCTGGGAATTGGCAGAACGCGCCAATATCGAGATGCCGATTGTAGAGCAGGTGTACGAAGTGCTGTTTAGGGAAAAATCCCCCAAATTGGCCATGGCCGAATTGATGGACCGCAAAAAACGCCACGAAACCGAGGATATTTGGTTTTATCAAAAATAAATGCTATCCGGTTTGCGCTGGGCCAAGCCAGCGGCGGGTATCAGCCGCCTTGGCAAAACAAAAAAGCGCAGCCGCCTAAATCGCTTAACGTGCTTTGGCGGCTGTTTGGGCGCCAACCACAGCCAAAGCGTATAGAAAACAAGCAATGAAAAAGCAGGCCAAACAGCCTGCTTTTTGTTTATGCATTTTTTTGTTTGTATTCTTCGCCCCATTGCTTCATGGCGTCCAAAACAGGGGCCAAACTGTAGCCGGTTTCGGTTAGGGTGTATTCTACGCGCGGGGGTACTTCGGCGTATACCTTGCGGGTTAACAGCCCTTGGGTTTCCATATCGCGCAGCTGGGCGGTAAGCACTTTTTGGCTTACATGGCCAATGGATTTTTTCAGTTCCCCAAAGCGTTTGGTGCCCCCAAGCAAATCGCGCAGTATCAATACTTTCCATTTATCGCCAATTAACATCAAGGTGGTTTCCACCGGGCAGGCGGGCAAAGGTGTTGAGGACATCGCCCTGTCTCCTTTCACTGTATCATTTGCGGGTATGCAAAGGCGTGTTAAAAGCCGTTAGGATTGGGTTTTCTCCAAAATTTCCACCATTTTGGCGCAAATGCTCGCAGCTGTAGCGCAGTATTCGTCGATGTCAAACTGGTCGGCTTCCATCATCTGCACAACGGCTTCATCGGAATTGTCGCTCATAGCGCGGATAATGACAAACGGCACCTGGTTTTTCATGGCGATTTGCGCAACCGCCGCGCCTTCCATTTCCACGCAGTCCGGCTGGCAAAAAGCCGCGATTTTTTCTTTTAAGGCTTTGCTGCCTACAAACTGGTCGCCGGTGGCAATTTTGCCCACCAAATACCGCACCCCTACCTGTTCACAGGCCAAACGGGCGGCGTTTACCAGCGCGGGATCGGCTTCAAACAGGCGCTTAAACGGCGCGCTTTGTTCAATCATTTCATCCTGCGCGTCATGGTAGCAAACGGTTTGCGAAATCACCACATCGCCGATGTTGATTTTGCTGGTCATATTGCCGGCAATGCCGCTGAATACAACCGCCTGTGCGCCAAAATGTGTAATAAGCAGCTGGGTGGCGGCCGCAGCGTTTGCCTTGCCGATGCCGGCACAGCACAGGGTAATTTGCTTGTGGGCATAGGTACCTTGGTAAAATGTAACACCGCCAACGGTTTGGGCCGAACGGTTGCCAAGCTTTTGGTAAAATTCTTGTATTTCTTCGGGCATGGCGCCCAAAATGCCAATATGCTGCATAAGAATACTCCTTTTTACATGAACGTATGGTTTTAGTATACCATGTGCGCCGCAAAAGGGGAAGAGGCTGGCGTTTGCAAAGCAAATGCAAGGCTGGTAAAAGAAAAAAGCTGGTTTAAAAGGCAATTTGCATGGAAATGCGCAAACTGCTGCAAAATAAAAAAGGATTGCTTTAAGCAATCCTTTGATATTCATGCACTTTGTGGTAAAGATTAAACGGCACGTTTCACTTTATCAGAACGCATACAACGGGTGCAGGCGTAGATGTGGCGAGGAGAACCGTTCACAATCGCCTTTACGCGTTTGATA
>CAJFVS010000083.1 GCA_904420505.1 Candidatus Alloruminococcus vanvlietii
ATGGCATGGCCGCAAGCAGGTTCTACCTACAACATCACAAGCGTAAAACACCCGAATTATAACCTGAACCTTTTAGGTGGTTATGGCATCAAAGACGGCACCAACGTCACCCTTTGGGCCAAAAGCACCACCGACACCGACCAGCAGTGGACGCTAGGCTCTAATAGCAAGCTCTATCCCAAACTGTCCAGTACCGTTTGCCTGGACCGCTACATTGCCAACGATAGTTACTACAACAACGCCGACCTTTGGACGCACAATGACGATAACCAGCAGATTTTGATGTTTGCTGAAACCAGCAAAGGGTTTAAAATCATGCTGCGCAACGCAACCGTCAACGGCGCTACACTGTATTTAACTGCCCCTTCAATACCGGCCGGCGGCAATGACCCCAGCAAAGTACCGGGCGCCAACGGCAATGTTTACTGGTCTACTTCCATTAGCGATGAAGACCGCCAGTTGTGGACCTTCAATTTGATTGGCAGCCCAGATCCTGGTCCGGGCGGCCGACTGACATTGGCACAGCTACAGGCAAAGTTCCCGCACGGGAAATATTGGAACCATGTGGGGATGGACGAAAATAACCCGGATGGGTATACAAGTTCCCCCTGCCCTTCGCACAGCAGCAACGCTACCTGCAATAGTTTCCTCGGCGCCTCGTACCAATGCCTTGGTTTTGCCGAAAAGTGCGGGTATGATTTCAGCGGCTCTAACCCGCGTGAAGAAGGAGCATGGACAAAGATAGAGAACGTGTCCGCTTTGAACAGTGTAAAGCCCGGCGACATTGTACGGTATTATTCTGTACCATCAACCGTTATGCACGCCATCCTGGTCACAGCCGTTGACGGCAATACCATCACCTATGGCGACTGCAACATGAACGACACATGCCAGATCCGCTGGGGTGCTACCACTACAAAGGATTACTTAAGCGATCGGTTTATCTACCTGCGTCGCGCCCCGTTTACCCTGGCATAGCCGTTTCATTTCAAACCCAAATGTTTTTTTAACACTTCCCGGTCAAGAAAGTCGGGGCAGTAATCGATGCTGGATACTCTGTATCCGGCATCGGTTTTTTCTACCGTAAAAACGGTGTTGTGTTCTCCGATTGAACTCTCCCAAGCGGCTTGATAGGTGTCGCCCTGCAAATTTTCAATCGAAATCGACCAATACCCGATTCCCGTGGCGCCGCCGCCTGGCCAGAGGTACAAAACCCCGTCCACATCCAAAAATTTGGTGGACATGATCCAATCCAGGGCTTCCCCGGTGAAAAAATGCCCGTAGTAGTTTTCAAGTTCGCTGTATTGCCGGGTAGTCCGTATATATTCGAAATGGTCAAAGGTAACCCGGTCATCGTAATCAAACTCAATATCACCGCCAAAGATTTGCCCAATCACATATGTGGGGTCTTCGAAGGCCAGCTCCTGGATTTCATGCATCACACTGCGAAACAGCTTTTCCAGTTCTTCCTCGGTGGGGCCTTCCGCAGCGCCGGAGGATTCCACCTGAGATTCCCCCAAAGCAGCAGGCTGAGAAGATTCCGGCAAAGCCGAGCTTGTGCTTGCCGATGACGTAGGCGGCAACTGGCTGGAAGACGGCGCACTCACACTAGCCGGCTCGCTTAAAGAGCTTTCCCCCTGCCCGGGCGCAGAACATCCTGCAACGCTTAAGCAAAACAACGTTACAGCCAGAAAAACACCTATGCTTTTTTTCATGAAGAACCCTCCTTCTGTGCTGTCTATATCCCACAGTATACTACACAAAATTACACTTGCAAATAGAAAACTCTTATCTTTTTCCTTTACTTATCCAAACCCTGTGCCGTGGCAACAGCCCGCCATCAATCGCGCAAGCGGCATAAAACGGGCGTTCGGGCAATACACGAAGGGCGAATGTGTACCTCTTACACAAATGGCACAGAGATGGGGCGCGGTGATGGAATATGAGGTAAATATAGATGATCCAAATTATTTCTCGCGGGGACAAACGCAAAAAGTAATATTGCCAGAACAGCGTAAAAGGCAAAAGCGATGAGAGAATTTACAACTGCGTTTTACAAATCCCGCGCCTGGCAGGAGTGCTATACGGCATACGCCAAAAGCGTGGGCGGGCTGTGCGAAAGATGTTTGTCAAGCGGGATATACAAAGCGGAGGAGATTTTGCACCACCCTGCAGAACATTGGCGACAGCATGGTAACGCTTGCATAGGACAACCTGCAATTGCTCTGCAGCGACTGCCACGGCAAAGTGCACCGGCAGACTAAACGCTACCAAGTAAGCCCTACGGGGAAAGTAACCATATAAAAACGACGCCAACCAATACAGCAAAAAAGCAGCTGCCGCTTTGCAGGCATACAATGGCTTGAGCAAACCCGCAGCCAGTTGTTGCAAGACATTTCCGCGCTGGTGGAAAAGTACTCGATAAAAACCGCATAATGCTGGCAAATTGCCGCCAGTTGAAAACGCCCCGCTCTCTTAAACAGAGGGCGGTTTTTTTGCTTTTGATAAAACTTTGTTGGGTTACCCAAATATCCTACACATTTCGTGTACATTCAAACAAAAATGTTCTTTCTTGTTAAAATATGTGCTAAATTTTGGCAGTACACTCTTTCCAATATTCATAAAGATTTATGCGAATATTACTTTAGTTTTTAATATAATATAAATTTTATGTATATATTTCATAAATTTTTAATTTACAAAACACATGAATCTTGTTATTTTAGAAATAAAGATGATTATGTTATTCAAGTGTAAAGGAAGAATTTTATATGCGATATAAAACATACATTTTTTATTTAACAACATTCTTATATGTTTTCGTTTTATTTAAGCAATCGCTTATGCAACTACATTTTATGACACATTTAATACAGCGCAATTCTCTACTAATGAAGCGGATTGCCAAAACTTTGCTTCGCAATGCGTCTGGGCTGGATTATCGCCAGTTCATTACTCCAATATTGGGAGACGGGACTTACCGGCTGTTTCTTATACCGTAGGGACGGTTTCTCAAGACGCGCATAATGTTTGGTGCCATGATGAAAGCAGCACTTATTATGATGACTTTAATAAAAATTGGGCTTGGGATAATGTCCGCGGTTTTGCACAGCTAATTTACAAAAGTGGTCCTAACATTTATGGGCCTTGTGGAGACTTATATACCCAAAATTTGCGATATGCACATCCAGGAGACATCATTGCCTGTGACTGGGACGCAAGTGCAACAATTAACACTTTGAATCATGCGATGGTAGTAACTGAAACAAGCGGTACAGCCGGGCAGCGTACACGAGCAAATATAAAAATTGCTGCGCATAATGATCCTACAAACACTGCTTTCCAAGATTTGGTTAGCTATGATGGCGGTTTGAGTGACTCGAATTATGCCACAAGTGTTATATATTACGGTTTTTATTAAGTAAGACTCAAAACCATATACTCTAGGCAATAACCCAACCATTTTATCGTTGTAGCATAAACGCCCCCGCGCACCTCTCATGGAATTGTAAAACGCGGGGACATTTTATAACCCACTTTTTGGATTTTATAAGATGTTTTTAAACCATTCGTATTTTCATAACCGCATAACCTTCCAGCGAACAGATAAGCGTGTTTTGTGCTTCCCCTGCTGCCAATTATCCAAAAATGAAAGCCGTCTCCCACGTAGGAAGCGGCTTTTTTTGGGTTTTTCTACACATAATAAGGGTTAGGGCGCATGGCGATGGTAATGACATCCACAATCCAGCCGATGCCAAACAGCCCCAAGGTAATGAGATACAACACCCCCATGCCGGCCTTGCCTTCGTAAAACTTATGTGCGCCCAGCCAACCCAGCAGCACACACAATGCCAGCGCTACCCATTTGTTGCGTGCGTTGCGCCCTACAGCCTGGGCAACCGCCTGGTTGGTATTGTTGATAACCACCTGGGGGGATTCGCTTTTTAAGGCTTCAACCTGTTTGCCGCAATGGATGCACATAACCGCATCCATATCAATGCTTTGCCCGCAATATTTGCAAAATTTGGTTTTTGGAGACTGTTGTGTTGGGGCCTGCACATTGTTTATTTGTTCCATATGCGTTCTCCTTCCCAAAATACACGTTTTTGTAACACAATTATACAAAATTTTCCATATTAGTGATATATCACTAATATACAAATTTTGGTTGTTTTATCCTTTACATAGTAACAAAACTATGGAAAGGAGAACGAACATGACAACCCAGCAAGCCGTAGCAGCACGTATTTTACAGCTTTGCAAACAACGCCATTTAACACCCAACGCTTTAAGCAACCTTTCGGCCGTACCGCAGGCAACGGTAAAAAGCATATTAAACGGCGAAAGCAAAAACCCCGGTATTGTTACCATTAAAAAATTATGCGACGGGCTGGAAATTACCCTAAACGAATTTTTTGACACCCCGGAATTTGCCCGCTTGGAACAGGAGGTGCGCTAGCCGTTTTGCCCTTGTTCGCGCAGCCATTTAAGCAGCGGGCAATGCATACAGGGCGGCTCAAAAGCCTGTGGGTCAAGGGCGTTTTGCATATCGGGCAGCTTGGCCGCATGCGGCTGTAGAAGCAGCAATTGTGCGGTTTGGGTGCCATAATGGGCGGCCAGCTTGTCCAATACGGATATGCTTGGGTTGGTGGCCCCGTTTTCCATGTTGCGCAAATGCCCTTCGCTTATGCCGGTTTCGCTGGCAGCTTCCAATTGGGTTTCATGGAACTGGCGGCGCAGGTGTTTCAGGTTTTGGCGTAAGATGTCTTTTGTTGTCATGATAGGTACCTCTTTCTAAAAAGATGTATTCTATCTTTTTGTTATGTGGCGGGCCACATGGGGAACTGGGTGCTTCCATGCGGTATTTAAACCAACGCTACAGCATGCCGTATAAAGAAGTGGCGGCAATTTTGACAGATGTGGGCACCGAAGAACTGGCACATATGGAAATGATTGCCACCATTATTCACCAATTGACCCGCAATATGACCATTGAACAAATTAAAGACAGCGGCTTTGCCGATTATTTTGTAGACCACACGGCCGGTATTTGGCCGCAGGCAGCCAGCGGCACCCCCTTTAGCGTTGCAACGCTGGCTTCCACCGGCGATGTATTTGCCGATTTGCATGAAAATTTGGCTGCCGAACAAAAAGCCCGTCTTTCCTACGATAACCTTTTACGGCTTATCGACGACCCGGATGTGCGCGAACCCATCAAATTCCTGCGCGCGCGTGAAATTGTACATTTCCAGCGTTTTGGCGATGCGTTGGGCATTGTGCAAAACAAGCTGGACTCCAAGAACTTTTATGCATTCAACCCCGCTTTCGATAAACCTACCAACTGCCAATAACCATATTTTGCCTGCCATTGGCGCACAAAAAAGCCGCCTTAAGGGCCGCGTGTTTTCCAAAACCTTAAGCATATCGCTTGATTGTGAACAGCTATGCCGCCCACGTTTTGGGAAAAACACCGCCTCAGGGCGGCTTTTGCTTTTGGTAAGATGTGGTGTATGCGCTTGCAGCGGCGCTTTGCCTGCATACAAATGCAGCGAACTTTGAAAAAGCCGCGCAAATGCGTCTACAAATACCGGCTTTTCGAAAAATGGATACCGATTGCCTGGTAAAGCTCTGGCCCTTGTTCGTTTTCCACCTGGATGGTTTGATCCACCTGCATGTGGTACGTCATACGTTCACAGTCTACAAGCCCCAGGCGGATTTCCCAAACGCCCTCTTGCCTATCTTTGCGGTTTGTTTCCTCCCAGCGGATATCCACTGACGAAATCAAACTGTTTTCCTGGGAAAACTGCACCACCGGGGTATCTCCCGGCCGGGACAAAAGCCGCAGCACCATCTCTTGTGTATCTTCATCAAAACCGGCTTCCACCATTCCGTGCTCATAGCTGGAGGACATACCGTGACAGACAAGCTGCACCCGGTCAAAGGATATGTCAATCTCTGCCAGCGCAAGGGTAGCGGCCGCAGGGTCGCCCATACGCGCAGGGGTTTGTAATGGCAGGTAAGCGTCCTCCTGGCTTAAAATTCCCCAGTCCCCCTGTGAGAGTTCCCAAAACACCTTTACGGTGCGCGGGAATACATAATACTGGCCGCTGCCCGGCGTATAGGGCCCATACACCAAAAATTCCAGCAAAGCACCGCCGTTTCGCATGGTAATGCCCAACAGTTCGTTCACCCCGGCACCCATAGCCAACTGCTGGCAGGTTTGTTTTTGCCTGTCCACCAGAAAATAACGGTTCAAAGGGTAATCGGTTTGCAGCCAATCAACCTCCAGCTTGGTTTCTACCAAATAATAGCGCCCCTGGTATCCTTCTATCTCGGTTTGCTGCAAAATAGGGGGATGATCCGGGTGCTGGGCCAAAAGCGCTTCTACCGATGCATATTCCTCCGGCGCCTGGGAAGTTTCTCCTGACGAAACCTCTGCAGAGGATGCCTGGGCGCTGCTTATATCTGGTAAAACGCTTTGGATGCTCGCGGATATTTCACCATTTGGGCCGCAGGCGCAAAACAGGCAGCTAACACAGATGAGGATTCCTGCCAATGCGCGTTTTGTTTTATGCATATTGTCCACCCCTTTGCAGATTATCTATCTATAGTATATATTTTTTTAGGATGTTTCGTCAAATTTTTAGAATATCTTACCGATTTCTGCCCTGAAATACAGGGCATACCGCTGCAAAAAGCCGGGTATATGCACGCTTTACCGGCATCCGGGCCATGGAAAAGCCGGTTTGCATATATCGCCTAGCCATAACAAGCGCCAAGAACATGCAAAACCTCTGTTGGGGATGCAAGCATCCATAAAGGCGCCCTGCGCGCGATTGCGCTACATGGCGGGCATGGGGTAACGGCAATTTCCTGCGCGGTTATGGCCGCCTCCTTTGGGGGCGTTTTTTTTGGTGCAAAACATTGTTGCAAAGAAAAATCTGTGTTATGCTAATATAAGAGTTTTACGGCCTTTTGGAAATTATTTGTCCCAAAGGCGTTTGCGTTTTAGGAGGAACCCCTTATGGAAAAATGCAGCTTTATCCCGCACGACCCCTCTTTGCAGCTTTTGCAGACTTTGCAGAAACTGCTGCCCGGGGCAATTGTAGAAACCGTTGTTGACGGCCAAACCACCCATGCGGTGGACGCCGGTGTTTTGCAGGCGTTGTTGAATACGCCGGTTGTAAACCAAAACGCCGAACGCTATACCTTTACCTGGCCTGGCAAGCAGGCGGCAGGGGCTTTAGCAAACCTGCCCAGCTTTATGGCTTTGCGCCCCAACCGGGAAAAAAGCCTGCATTTTTCCACCACGCGCAACCTGTTTATAGAAGGGGAAAACCTGGAGGTTTTGCGGCTTTTGCGCGAAACGTATTTAAACCAGGTAAAAATCATCTACATCGACCCCCCTTACAACACCGGCAACGATTATTTATACCCCGATGATTTTCCAAAGCGCCGCCGATTACCTGCCGCAATCGGGCCAGTTTGATAAAGAGGGCCTGCGCATGGTGCGCAACACCGAGCGCAACGGGCGTTTCCACACCGATTGGCTCAACAACCTGTACCCCAGGCTGCTGCTGGCGCGCTCGCTTTTAAAAGAGGATGGGGTGCTGTTTGTCAGCATCAACGACCGGGAAGCGGCCAACATGCGCCAGATGCTAAACGAAGTGATGGGCGAGCACAATTTTGTGGCGCAAATTGCCTGGCAGTGCCTGGACACGGTGAAAAACGACGCCAAGTATGTATCCACCAACCACGAATACATTTTGTGCTATGCCAAAGAGCTTGCCAAGCTAAAATTGCAGGGGGTAAAAAAAGGCGAAAGCCAGCGCAAGCATTACAAAAATTACGACAACGACCCCAGAGGGGATTATTTATTAACCCCATTGCATGCCAAAAGCGGCACTTCCTCCTCCATTTACACCTACACCTTTGCAAACGGCCAGAAATGGACGCCTCCGGCGGGCACCTACCCGCGTTATTCCCAAGAAACCTTATCCCGTTTGGAGCAGGAAGGGCGGCTGTACATCGACCCTTTGGGCAAAAAAACCCCGCAGAAAAAAACCTATTGGAGCGAAGTGGACGAGCGTATGCCGCCGGTTTCGTTTTGGGATTACAAAACCTTCGGTTCCACCCGGCAGTCCAATAAGGAGCTTTCCGAGCTGGTGGGCAAAGGGGTGTTTTTAAACCCCAAGCCGGTCAAAACCATCCTGACCTTATTGGATATGGTAGCCGACAGCAAGGACGCTTTGGTGCTGGATTTTTACGCCGGCAGCGCCACCACCGCGCATGCCGTTATGCAGCTAAACGCCCAGGACGGCGGAAACCGCCGGTATATTCTGGTGCAGATTGCCGATGAGACCCCTGTCAATTCCCCGGCCTATAAGCAGGGTTTTCGCACCTTGTGCGACATTGGCCTTGCGCGTATAAAAGCCGCCGGGGAAAAGCTGTTAAAAGAGCATCCCCAATGCCGGGCGGACATGGGCGTGCGGGTATTAAGTCTTGCCAGTTCCAATGTAAAAGACGTGTACCTGCGCCCGCAGGAATACACCCAAAGCCGCTTGGAGGACATGGTGGACAACTTTAAGCCCGGGCGCACCAGCGAAGATATTTTGTTCCAGGCCATGCTGCAGCTGGGGCTGGATTTGTCCGAAAGCATCCAGGTGCTCTCGTTGGCGGGCCAGCAGGTGTACCAGGTGGGGCCAAACAAGCTGCTTGCCTGTTTAGAGGACAAGCTGACCCCCGCTGTTGTAGAGCAAATTGCCCTTTTACATCCCGCCTATGCCGTATTTTGCGACAAAAGCATCCAGGACGACTGTTTGAGCGAGAATTTTGAGCAGATATTCCTGCGTTTAAGCCCGCAAACCAAACGCATCACCCTGTAAGGAGGCGCCCCATTGAAATTTACGTTTACGTTGCAACCCTATCAAAGCGATGCGGTACAGGCGGTGGTGCGCGTGTTTGAAAGCCAGCCCTATATCGGGCCAAACGCTTCTTTGCCGCCGGATAGCCGCCTGCCTGCGGGTGCTGTATTTGAAAACCAGGAGGGCCAGCTTTCCTTTGAGCCGGACCCCTCCCCGCAAGGTTCCCGCTGCCCCAATGCGCCGCTGCTGCTTAGCCGCGAACAGCTTTTGCAAAACATCCGCCAGGTGCAGCTGCAAAACCATCTGGCGCAGTCGGCAAGCCTTATCAACCCGTTGGGGCAGGTGAGCTTGGACATTGAAATGGAAACCGGCACCGGCAAAACCTACGTGTACATCAAAACCATGTTTGAACTGTACACACATTACGGCTGGAGCCGTTTTATCGTGGTGGCCCCTTCCATTGCCATCCGCGAGGGCATTCAAAAAACCTTTGCCATGACCGAAGAGCATTTTATGCAGCAATACAACACCAAAGCCCGCTATTTTGTATACAACAGCCAGCGCTTAAGCGATTTGAACAATTTCATATCCGGCGACGGGCTGCATGTCATGATTATCAACGCCCAGGCGTTTGTCAACAAGGAAAGCCGGGTCATCCACACCCCGCAGGAAAGCTTTTCTTACCAGCGCCCCAGCGATGTGCTGCGCACTTTGCGCCCCATTTTTATTTTGGACGAACCCCAGCGCCTTTTGGGGCAGGCCACCCAGGAAGCGCTGAAAGAATTTGACCCGCTGTTTTGTTTAAACTATTCGGCCACCCACAAGCAGGCGCACAATTTGGTGTATGCGCTGGACGCTTTGGACGCCTACAACCAGCGTCTGGTGAAAAAATTGAGGTAAAGGGCATCCAGCTGCGTGCAACCGGCGGCGCGCAAGGGTATTTGTATGCAGGGGAAATTCTGCTTTCGGCCCAAAAGCCCCCGCAGGTGCTGCTGGAATTTGAACGCGCCGGCAAGCAGGGGGTATACCGTGTCAGCCGCCTTTGCAAAGCCGGGGACGATTTGTTCAAGCTTTCTGCCAGCGCGCCGCTGCCCGGTTTGGAAGAGTACCGCGGCTATGTATTGGAAGAAATTGACCCTTACAACAACTGCGTGCTGTTTGCAAACGGCGTGCAGGCATATGTGGGGCAGCTGCAGGGCGACGCTTCGGAAGAAAGCCTGCGGCGCATCCAAATCCGCGAGACCATCCTGTCCCATCTGGAAAAGGAGCAGGCCTTGTTTGAGCAGGGGATTAAAACCCTTTCGCTGTTTTTCATCGACGAGGTAAAAAACTACCGCCAATACGCGCCCGACGGAACCCCGGTTTTGGGGCGCTGGGGCCGGATTTTTGAAGAGGAATACCAACGGGTTTTGGAGCAGCTTGCCCCTTCGCTAAAGCCCGCTTACCGTGATTATTTAAACCGCATCCCGGTTTTTAAAACCCACAACGGGTATTTCAGCATCGATAAACAGGGGCGTTCGGTCAACAGCGCCACCCGCCGCGGCAGCGCAGATTCCGACGATGCGAGCGCCTACGATTTGATTTTAAAAGATAAAGAGCGCCTGCTTTCCTTTGAAGAGCCCACCCGGTTTATCTTTTCCCATTCGGCCCTGCGCGAAGGATGGGACAACCCGAACATCTTCCAAATCTGCACCCTGAAGCATTCCACCGATAACGCCACCCAAAAACGCCAGGAAGTGGGGCGCGGGCTGCGTTTATGCGTAAACCGCCAGGGGATACGCCAGGATGCTTCCCTTTTAAAAGAAGCGGTGCACCAGGTAAACCGTTTGACGGTTGTTACCGAAGAAGGGTACGCTTCCTTTGTGGCGGATTTGCAGTCGGATATCAAGCAAAGCCTTTGCAACCGCCCAACCGAGGCCAACGAGGATTACTTTTTTGGCAAAACGCTTACGGATGAACACGGCCAAAGCCTTTTGGTTGACAAACACGCCGCCAGAAGCATCCACCGTTGCCTTATCCGCAAAGAGTATATTGACGACAACGACCAGGTAACCGACTTATACCGCCAGCACGCCGCAGAAAATACGCTGGAGCCTTTGCCTGGCCAGCTTGCCCCCTACAGCGCAAGCATTTACCGGCTGTTGCAGGCCGTATTTGATGAGCGCGTGCTGCAAAACATGATGCAAGACGGCAAAGAAAGCAAAATTGAAACCAACCAACTTAACCAGAATTTTGCATCATTTGCCCCCATGTGGGAGCTTATCCGCCAGCAGTTTGCCTACACGGTGTCGTTTTCCTCCCAGGCGCTTGTGGACGCCTGCATCCGTGCGCTAAACAGCAACCTGCGGATAGCCAAAGTGCAGTACCACATTGCCAAGGGCGAACAAAAAACCACTATGGACCCTTCTGTTTTGCAGTGCCTGGAAGCCTTTACCAGCGCCAAAACCCGGTCCGGGCTTATTGCGCTGCTGCCGGAATTCCAGCCCCAATACGACCTTTTGGGCAAGCTGGCGCAGGGCACCGCCCTTACCCGCAAAAGCGTGGCGGCTATTTTGCAGGGCATTTCCCCGCAGGCATTTGAAAAATTCAGCCAAAACCCCGAGCAGTTTATCTCCCAGGCCATTTCGCTTATACTGGAGCAAAAAGCGCTGTTAATTTCCCAAACCATTGCGTATACGCCCATCCAAGGCGCCTTTTCCCAGGAAATTTTCCAAAGCCGCCAGCCGGTGGGGCATTCGCGCGCGCTAAAAACACATAAGCACATCACCGATTATATCGTGATGGATTCTTCCATCCAAAGCAGCGTGGAAGCCCGCTTTGCTTTGGATTTGGAGGGCGCTGAGGAAGTTTTGTGCTATGCCAAGCTGCCGCGCCGGTTTTTCATTCCCACGCCGGTGGGCCGCTACACCCCCGACTGGGCGGTGGTGCTGCGCGAAGGGGTGGCGGCCATGCGCCTGTTTTTGGTGGAAACCAAAGGCAGCCTGCAACAAAGCCAACGCCGGTTTGTGGAAGAGGCCAAGATTGCCTGCGCCACAGCATTATGCAGCCAGCAGCTGCCACAGGTGCATTTTTGTGTGCAGAATGATTTTAAGAGTTTTAAAGACTATGTATTATCGATGTAAACGCGCAGGTTTGCTTAGCAAGCGTTTTTCCGGCAAAGCCTATGGCTTTTTAAGCAAGTGCAAAGCCCAAGCTACGCGCAAAACCAACATGGATGTACAGCGTTGCAAAACACACGCCGCCCGCGCATAGGGTCTACCCATTTTGGGGGCAGCAATTGGCATAAAAATACCCGGAGTTTTTGGCAGCGCCCCATAAGGAAGTAAAAAGTGTTTTGGTAGGAACCGGCGTGTTAGGTCACGCCGGTTCCGATTCGTTTAGGGACTCCCTCCCCATCTTCAAAGGGATGCGGATTTGCCCCACATAGGTGGAATGCAGGCCGATTCGCACCTGCTTTCTTCCGTTCTCCCTCACCGGGTTGTGTACTGCAATCTTGCTTACAAGTTCATTGAGAATGGCGGCGTCAAGTTCCGGAATATCCAGGTACTTGTTCACCAGCTTCAGAAACTCGTTCACATCGGAAAATTGCCCGGCCTGTGTCTCCATTTCCCGTTCCAACACAACGGCAAAGCTGCTCAATCTCTGCCTGCTCCACTTGGGGAACATCTTGCCCGCCCTGCGGCATGCCGGTGAAACTGGATGTGGTTTTCTCCCCTATCTCCCGCCAATGCAAAATGCCTATGTAAAGCTTGTCCATTTGTTTCACTTCCTTTTTTGTACACGTTTAGGGCAGCTTGCCCAAAGCGGCCTGCGCCGAATAATAGTCGCTCATCATGCGGCTGGCGCGTTCTTCTGCCCGGCGCTTGCGGAACAAAAATTCTTCCTCGCTTAACGAACCCAGCGGTACGGCTTCGCTTTCCGGGCTGCCTTTTTGGGGCAAAACAAAGCTGCGGACAATCAACGGCATGCGTTTTCCCATCAAAACACCTCCCCGTTATGCTTATGGAAAGGGATGCTTGGCCTATTCATGCCATTTCCAAAAAAATTTTCAGCACCAGCCGGCTGTAGGCCTGTAGCTGCTGCGCATTTGGCAAAGGCAGCTTCTGCCTTGCAGCCAGTGGGACAATGTGAGCGCCAGTACGCGCCAGTGAAACCACTTGTAAGCGCACAAAGCGCACAGAAGAATCCAAAAAAAGCACCAGGTATACCGTCAAAGCTCCTTCTTTTCGGTTGGCTATTCCCCCGTTTCCGGGTAGGCAAGCTTTTCCAGCTCGTCCAGCGCCCACAAACCCTTTCTGCTCGGCTTGCCGCAAAAAGCGTTCATGGCTTTTGGACAACGCTGCGTTTAATATCGCCGTTTTGTATTCGTTGTATGTGTGTTTCATGGTCTTCTCCTTTCCAACAGGCAGCCCAAGATGCGCGGGAACGTGGCAGTAGCCTGCAGCCGTTCGCTGCGCTTACGGGCGTGCCTTACTTTGTATCCCTTCCGGCAACCAAATTACAGATTTGGGCCGTCAGTCATGCATGGTGCTGTTAGCCAAAATAAAATTTTGGACAGCACCGCAACAAGAAAAAAGGTGTTTAGAGTGCGGGGTGCTGTTGTGAGGGAAATTGGAAAATGTCGAAACGGAAAAACCAAAAACTTGCTTAGAGAGGTTCCCGCGCACGTTGCACCGCCTGTTGTGCCGATTCGCGGGTGCATTTTTTAAAGGCTTATATTGTATACTTTACCATCCGGCGCGAATTGTTTTTCTGTTCGGCCAAACAGCTGAAAAAATTGTATTACGACGAAGAAGATTAAAGGCAGAGCGTTTGCTATATTGCCTATACAAAGGAGGTGCGCCCTATGCCCGAACTGCCCCAAAAAACCGCCGCCTGCTATATCCGCGTAAGCACCGACGACCAGCTGGAATATTCCCCCGACAGCCAGCTTAAAAAAATCCGCGAATATGCCGCCGCGCACAATATGCTGCTGCCCAACGACCTTATCTTCCAGGAGGAAGAAGGGCGTTCGGCGCGCACCACCGCCCACCGCACCGAGTTCCAGCGCATGATTGCGCTTGCCCGCCAAAAGCCGCGTCCGTTTGACGTGCTGCTGCTGTGGAAATTTTCCCGCTTTGCCCGCTCGCGCGAGGACGCCGTGGTTTACAAATCCATGCTCCGGCGCCAGTGCGGCATTGAAGTCATAAGCGTGTCCGAGCCACTTTCGCAGGACAAAACCGCCGTGATAATGGAAGCGGTGATTGAAGCGATGGACGAATACTATTCGCTGAATTTAGCCGAGGAAGTGCGCCGCGGCATGAACGAAAAAGCTTCCCGCGGGGGTGTGTGCCATATTGCCCCCATTGGCTATCAAGTAGAAAACGGCCAATATATAGCCGACCAGGCCTTTGCCCCGGTTGTGCAAACCATTTTTGCGCAGTTTTTGGCAGGGGCGCCCTACCGGCAGATTGCCGGCTTTTTAAACAGCCAGGGCATACGCACCCAAAACGGCAAGCCTTTTGAAGTGCGCGCCATCCAGCGCATTTTGCAAAACCCTATGTATATCGGGAAGGTGCGCTATATGGAAAACGGGGCGATTGCCGGCGATTACCAAAACCCCCATATCCAGTTGGTGCAGGGGTCCCATCCGCCGCTTGTTGCAGATGAGGATTTTGCCAAAGCGCAGGCGCGCATAGAACAGATAAAACACAGCCGCCGCCGTTATGAACGGGCCAATTCCCCCCAATCGTGCATGCTGCAGGGGCTTATGCGTTGTTCCAATTGTGGATGTACAATGGTAAAAAGCAAAAACGGCCTGCAGTGCTATGCCTATTCGCATGGGGTATGCAGGCAGTCGCATTACATCACCGAAAGCGTTGCCAATGCCCGCGTGCTTCAAGCCATACAAGCCGATATGCAAAATTTTAACCTGCATATCCTGTTGCGTGCCAACGAGCAGGCCCCCCAGCAAGAGGCTTTGCACCAACAGCTTTTGCGCGCGCAAAACCGCCTTGGGCGCATCAAACGCGCTTATGAGGAAGGGGTAGACACTTTGGCCGAATACAAACAAAACAAAACGGCTGTTTTGCAGGAAATTGCGCGGCTAGAACAAAAAATGCAGCCGCCTAAGCCACCCACCCAGCAGGAATGCCAGAAGCTGTTTTTGCAAAAAAACCGCAACGCCATTGCCGCCTTGCCGGACCCCAGCTTGTCCGCAAGCGAAAAAAACGCGCTTTTGCGCGCCTTTGTGGACCATATTGTGTTTAACCGCGCCAAAAACACATTGGATATTTTTTATTACCTATGATTCTCGCTTTTTGCTGTGTGGCCCGCCCAATTGCGACATAATCACCTTTGCCAGCATGGGATTGGGGTTTTTGATTTTTACCGGAAATTGCAGTTTTTTCTCATATTGCCACATGTCGTCTATTCCTCCATTTCCCAAGGCCATGCAGTGGTCGACCATTTCCATTCGGTGGTGCTGTTGTTGCCAAAAATGGTTAAGGGCCCATAGGTAGATTCATATGTGTCCATCGCCTCTGCACGCATTTTGCGGTATTTTTGGTAATATGCCAGCGCGGTAGCGTCGGTGGGATGGCCATCTAAAAATTCGACCGCTTCGGTGATGGCAAAATCATACATTTGGATGCGTTTTAACAGTTTTTGCCGTTCATCCATAGCAAACAGCCTCCTCGCCAATAAATGGTTTATCCAGCTCCTGGAAAATCGTCCCGCGCGACAGGGCTACATCTGCATCATACAGGTTTTGAAAGCATTGGCAGGGCACATATGCCATGGCCAGCGCTACTGTAGTGGCGCCGCAGGGGCTGCCGTTGGGCTGCTGGCAGCTGCACGGCGTACTGGGGGTGCTGGGCGTACTAGGAGTACTGGGAGTGCTGGGCGTAGATTCCATAAAAATCCTCTCCTTGTGTATATTGAAAAGACTTGCGCCTTTCTGAAACATCCTATGCCGGTATGCGCAAAGGTGTTTTCCAAAACGCTGGTGCGCCCGCTGGCAAAATGTGCTGTAAAGCGCTGGCAAAAGGGGTTTTCCGCCCGTTTTTATAGGGGAACCTCCCCTTTTTCAAGCCAAAAAAATTTTTTGTATAGATAAGCCAAAATCTTTACATTTCTTTTTCTAACAACCTCATTGCGTTTTATGGTGTGATGCGCTATAATGAGGTGGAAATAAAGGAGTGAAACGGATGAATATACTGGTAGTAGGCTGCTCCAAAGTGGGCGCGCGCTTGGCGTTAGACCTTAGCCGCCACGGCCATGACGTATTTGTGGTGGACCGCGATGAAATGGCGCTGGAAGCTTTGCCGGAAAATTTCAAAGGCCTTACCTTGGCGGGTATCCCCATTGATATGGATGTGCTTAAACGCGCCGGCGTTGAAAGCTGCGATGCGGTAGCCGCCGTTACCGAGGAAGATAACATCAACATTATGGTATGCCAGCTTGCCAAACAGATTTTTGGGGTAAAACAGGTAGTTGCTTTGTTGGACGAGCCTTCGCGCGACATTGTGTTTTCCCAGTTTGGCATCTCTACGGTGTGCCCTACCAATTTGTCGGTGGCAAGCACGGTGGAGGCTTTGACCGAGCAGGCGTTAACCCAGCATTTGGTGTTTGGTTCGTCTACCATGTCGTTTTTTACCGTGCCGGTGCCCAAAGAACTGGTAGGCAAGCGCGTGGGGGATATTGAAACAGATGCAACCGAGCTGCTTGTTGGGGTGCTGCAAAAGGATAACCGCGTAGTGCTTAACACTTCTTCAAGGATGTTTTTATCGGAAAAAGACAAGCTAATTTACGCCAAGGTAATTGATTAAATTGTTTTTGGCGGCAGCAAAAGGGTGTATATTGGCACACATACAAATGGGTTTGCGCCAGATAGGAGAAATGTTTACATGAAAGTAGTAATTGTAGGCGGCGGCAAGGTCGGCTACTATTTAACCAAAACCCTGCTTGAACACGGGCATGAGCCCCGTTTGATTGAAGCCGACCGCGAACATTGCCAGCATTTGGCAAACGAGCTGGATGTACCGGTAATTTACGGCGACGGCACCACACTGGATGTGCTGGAAGCAGCCGGCATTGAGGAAGCGGATGCAATTATCGGCGTATCCGGCCGGGACGAAAACAATTTGATTGCCTGCCAGCTTGCCAAACAGCGTTACCATACCCCGCGCACGGTAGCCAGGGTGAACAACCCCAAAAACGCCCAGGTGATGAAACAATTGGGGGTGGATATCCCGATTTCCACCACCGATAACATTGCACGGCTTTTGGAGCGCGAGGTGGATACCACCGCGATTAAACAGTTGATGGCCATCAACCGCGGGGAGGCTTCTTTAAGCGAGATTTTACTGCCCACCCCGTATAAACTGGATGGCATTGCTTTGACCGAACTAAACCTGCCGCAGGAATTTGTTGTGGCCACCATTGTGCGCAACGGCGAACTCATCATTCCCCGCGGCCTTACCACTTTGCAGGCCGGGGATAAAATCATGGTGATTTCTTCCAACAAAGTGCTGCATCAAATCCCCAAACTGCTGCAGTTGGAATAAAAAAGGCTTTTGCCACGTTTTGGCAAAATATAAGGCGCTGTTTTTTTAACAGCGCCTTTTTTGTAGCCGCCAAACGCAAACGGCAGGGCCACACCCTTTTGCATGCCGCTGCACATATTGGACTTTTTTGCATATGCTGTAAATGGGGCTGCGTTTGGTACAGGAAAACGCTACATACACTTCATGGCGCCAAAAAAACCGGAAAGCAAACGCTTTCCGGTTTTGGCTTTGCTATAAAAAATTATACGTTGGGGTTAATCGAATAGTTGGGCGCTTCTTTGGTGATGTAAATATCATGCGGGTGGCTTTCTTTTAAGCCTGCGCCTGTAATGCGCACAAACTGCGCTTTTTCATGCAGCTCTTCAATGGTGCGGCAGCCGCAGTAGCCCATGCCGGCCTTTAAGCCGCCCAAAAGCTGGTACACGGTGTCCGCCACCGAGCCCTTGTAAGGCACGCGCCCTTCCACGCCTTCGGGAACCAGCTTTTTGTTGTTCTCCTGGAAGTAGCGGTCGCGCCCGCCGCGGTTCATAGCGGCCAGGGAACCCATGCCGCGGTAAACTTTAAAGCTTCTGCCCTGGTAAATTTCTTTTTCGCCGGGGCTTTCTTCGCACCCTGCCAAAAGCGAACCGAGCATAACGGTGTTAGCGCCCGCTGCCAAAGCTTTTACAATGTCGCCCGAGTATTTCAACCCGCCGTCGGCAATCACGGGGATGTTGTATTTTTGCGCCACGCAGGCCGCGTCGTACACAGCGGTGATTTGCGGCACGCCAATGCCGGCCACCACGCGGGTGGTGCAGATGGACCCAGGCCCGATGCCTACTTTCAAAGCGTCCGCGCCGGCTTTAATCAAGTCTTCCGCCGCCTGTGCGGTGGCAATGTTGCCTGCGATAAGCGGCACGTTGGGGAATACGGATTTTACTTTTTCCACATAATGCAAAATGTTTTCCGAATGGCCGTGGGCGGAGTCGAACACCAAAACGTCCACATGCGCGTTTACCAAAGCGGACGCACGGTCCAGCACATCTTTGGTAGCGCCGATGGCCGCCGCACACAAAAGCCTGCCGCGTTTGTCGCGCGCGGAGTTGGGGTACTGCACGGCTTTTTCAATGTCTTTAATGGTGATAAGGCCTTTTAAATAGCCCTCTTCGTCCACCAGCGGCAGTTTTTCAATTTTATGTTTGCGCAAAATTTCCTGCGCCTGCTGCAAAGTGGTGCCCACCGGCCCGGTGATGAGGTTATCCTTGGTCATCACTTCTTTAATCGGGATGGAATAATCGGTTAAAAAGCGCAGGTCGCGGTTGGTTAAAATGCCCACTAACTTGCGCCCTTCGCAAATGGGCACGCCGGAAATTTTGTATTTGCCCATTAACTCGTCCGCATCGGACACCAAATGGTCGGGTGAAAGATAAAACGGGTTTACAATTACCCCGTTTTCGCTGCGTTTTACTTTGTCAACCTCATCGGCTTGCTCTTCAATCGACATGTTCTTGTGAATCACGCCGATGCCGCCTTCACGAGCAATTGCAATGGCCATTTTTGCTTCGGTAACCGTATCCATTGCGGAGGTTAAAATGGGGTTGTTCAGGTAAATGTCCCCTACCAGCCGGGTTTTTAGCTGGATATCTGCCGGTAATACATTTGAACGGGCAGGAATTAACAAAACGTCGTCAAACGTCAGCCCTTCTTTTACAAATTTCTGCGAAAAATCTGTATTCAGCATCAAACAAGCCCTCCTTACATTCACACTTTTTCGATAATTTTTATTATTGTATCACTTATTCCTATGGGTTTCAACCCCTTAACCCCACAAGGTTTTGTGCAAGGCATACAGAAATATTGTAAAATTTTCTAGGCAGGATACGACGCAATTTTTATACCCCCATGGCATATACTAAAAAGACTACCGCAAAAAGGGGGGATGAATATGTTCGAACAAACCTTGATGTGCGACGCCAATGCTACTTTACAGCAAGACGTAACGCTCCCCGATGAGTACTTACATTCTAGGGATTGGTTTACCGTTTCGGGTGATTTGGACGATTTTATCTATTATGGTGATATCCAACGCGAAGTATCCGAACGGTAAAATCCACACATCCAAAACATAAGACGGTACGCCTTTGCGCGTATCGCCTTTTTGCTATAAAGCCAAAAAAACCGGCTGGCGTTGTTCCAACCGGTTTTTGCGTTTATTCGGCCAAGGTGGCAAAGGTTTTGGCGCCGTTTGTCATAAGCAGCGTGTACAGCAAAATGTCCAATAAAAACACCAGCACCGTAACGCCGGCAGAAGCGATTAGCATATATTCCCCTGCAAAAAATACCCCTATAGCCGGCAGCGCTGCGCCGAACAACCCAACAAAGGAAGCCACCATGGAAGCCGCCGAGCGCTTGACAACCACCGCTTCGCTTGTCCAGGTGAGGTTGGGCATTTTTAAATTGACATACAGCCCCATCACAGCGATGAAAATGGAATACGCAATGGGGTTTAGCACCATAAGCAATATGCCGATCACATCCAGCTTAAGCATAAGGGACAAAATCACCGCATCCACAACCACCAGCGGGATGAGCACCAGCAGGTTGATGAGGATTTTGGCGCGCAGCACCTGCTGGGGCGAAACCGGCAGCTGGCGCAAAACCCAAAGCTGCTTGCCCTCCATGGAGATGGAACACGCCGAAATATAGCACGTAACCGCCATAAACGAAACCACAAACGGCGCCAGCGGCACAATATAGCTTTTTAGCTCGGGTATGGCCAAAAACTGCTGTAACTCGGGCGGGTTCCACACCAGCAGCGCCACACAGGCAATGGTTACCATTAAAATACCGGCCGCGGTGTTAAAGATGTAGATGGACGAACGGGTGTAGCGCATAAATTCCTTTTTGGTAAGCGCCCACAGCGGCGAAGAGGTTTTCAGCGCGCGCATTTTGTAGTTGGAACGGGTGCGCGTGGTGGAAAGCCGGGTGTTCAGCCGCTTGTAATTAAGCGAGATGATGGCCGCAAACACCACAAACAAAAGCACGCTAATGCCCACAAACAAAAGCATCGCCAACGGGTTGCCAAAGCAGGCGGCGTCGGTGTAAAAGCGGGTCATGGGGTAAATTTGGTTTAGCTGGTTCATAAACGTGGCGGCTATGTCGGTAATCTGCGCTTCCTCCATGCCCGGCGCCATGGAAACAAACGCCATGTACACCGCCATAAAGCCAAAAAATGCCACAAAGGTGACGATGATTTTCATAAAATTGGCATGGCGGAAATGCGACGCCACCCAGGAAATGAAAAAGCCGATGATGCTTGCCACCACAATGGGCACCAAGGGGACAAACAAAATGCCGATAAGCGAATACACATAAAACAACCCGGTTGCCCCGCCCCAGATGGCGTAAGCGGCGCTGGCCGGCAGCATGATAACCAGGGTAAAGGTAAGGTTCATGGTGTACATAAGCAGCAACCGGCTGGCCACCACCTGGAAGGTGCTCACCGGCAGGGACATCACCATGTCATAATCCTGAAAGCCGTAAAGCAGCCCGTTGGATTTGTAAATGCAGGTAAACAGCGTGATGATGGACGACACCGCCAGCATGGCCGCCAGCGCCAGATGGGCCATGCCCAAGCTGGAAAACTGCATTACCATCAATGCGCTGTACAGAAACGAAAGAAAACAAAACAGCAAAAAGATAAGCGGGAAGCCCACATACAGCCCCAACAGTTTGAGGTTGCGGTTTTTGTCCTTGGAATAGCGGATTTTGTTAATCCCCAGCATGGACATCATTTGTACTTTGTATAGGCGGATGGTATTACGCATGTTCAATCAACTCCATAAATACATCTTCCAAGCTCGAGTTGCCTTTTACCTCCTGGGTATCCCCCGAAATCACAAGGCGCCCGCCTTTGATGATGGCGATTTTGTTGCACAGCTTTTCAACGGTGTCCAGCACGTGGGAAGAAAAGAAAATTGCGCTGCCTTGGGCGCACAGTTCGCCCATAATGGTTTTTAAAGTGTGCGCGGCTTTGGGGTCTAGGCCCACAAAGGGTTCGTCCAGCACCAGCAGCTTGGGCGAATGGATAAGCGCGGAAATCACCGTAAGCTTTTGCTTCATGCCGTGCGAATAGGAAGAAATCAAATCGCCCAAGGCGGAGGTGATTTCAAATGCGTCGGCATATTTTTGAATAAGCGCTTCACGCGTTTGTTTTGGGATGTTGAAAATATCGCCGATAAAGTTTAAGTATTGAATGCCGGTCATGTATTCGTAGATATCCGGGTTATCGGGGATATACGCCAATATTTTTTTGCAGGCCAAGGGGTCTTTTTTTACCGAAATGCCGTCGATGAGGATATCCCCCTCCTCAAAATCCAGCACGCCTACCACCGCGCGGATGGTGGTGGTTTTGCCTGCGCCGTTGTGGCCGATAAACCCGTAAATATCCCCTGCTTCCACATGCAGGTTCAAACGGTCTACCGCTTTTTTGCCGCCTTTGTAGGTTTTGGTAAAGTTTACGATATCGAGCATAAAACCTTCTCCTTTTCTATCAAAACGGGACTTTTGTTCATCCCTTTGGGGAACTAATAAACGAGATTTGTCGTACTTTTCGTTCGGGGCTGGGGGCGTTTTGCATCACCTTGGCGTACACCTGCCCGATTTCTTCTAAAAAATCCTGGAATTCCGCATCCGAAAGCAGCAGGGTTGCCGATTTTAAAAACAGCATGTCGCGTTGGGCGTCGTTGCTTTCATCCTGCAAATACTGCCGGAAATCGTGCAGAAGGTGCATAAGGAAATACGAAGCTTCTTTTTGTATGGCGGCATTGTTCTGCGAAAAGCTGGGCGGGTTGGGGTTTAACGCATACACCTTTTCTATGGTGCCGCGCACTTTGTTTTCCTGTGCAACCACCAGCAGTTGCGCGTCCGTAAGCTTTTTTAAATGCCGGTACAGGCTGGCTTTGGGTACGTCGGGCATCTTTTCGCCAAGTTGTTTGGCGGTTGCGGTGTTTTCCACAGCCATGCACTGGATAATGCGCATGCGCACGGGATTGAGGATGATGCTGGACAAACTTGGCGTCATAGGCGGTCCCTCCTTTGTTGGGTTCTTATTTGGAGTATAGTCTCAAAAGTGATACTAGTCAATGGAATATGTGTAAAGTTTGCGCATTTTAATACAAAATTTATGCAAAATAGTCTGGTTTTGCCTATTATACAACCATATGGTAGCACCAAAAGGCGGGGCGTTTGCCGGTATGGCTTTTGGCCCCGGGTTGCACCTGCAAAAGCGCTGAAACCCCTCCCCTGCCGGCCGGATGGGCCGCATGCTGTTTTGGTGTATTTGCATGCAGCCAGGGTTTATTCTGCGGCGTGGCTTGGTATACGGTTTGCCCAGCGGAAAGCGGGCCGGCGGTTGCTTTTACAGCCCTGCCCCCCTTGCATAAAACAAAGCCGGGAACACAGCTTAAAAGCGCGCGGGCAAAACCGCCTGGCCCCTGTGTGCAGGCCTGCGTGTGGGGACTGGGTTTTGCCACGGCCTTTGCCGGTTTGGGGCGCTGCAAAAAAAGGGACGGTTTTTACACCGTCCCCCATGGTTTGCTTGGCCGCCCTTTTGTCAGGGCGCCTGCGTATATTTACATGTAAACAACGCTTCTATCTCGTCTTTGGCTTTGGCCACATAGCTTAGCATCTCTTTATCCAGCGGGTAGCGGATGACGCACCCGGGCGAGAGAATTTGCCCGATGCCGTTTAACTGCAGAAAGGATTCATAAATCTGGTGGCGCAGGGCGTTTTTGTTGCGGTTGGTAATATCCCCGCGCTTTAGCCCGCCCATAATGCACCGGCCGGTGGCAAGGCTGGCTTCGTGCAGGCCCGGCAACGATTCAAACGCATGCCAGTTGAAAATATCCACCGGGTAATCCTTTAATATGTCAAACATGATGTCGTTGCCGTGCGCGTGCAGAATATCGCACCAGCCGTTGGAAGATTCCAGCACGCGTTTGTCGTAGCAGACGCCGTATTCGCGGTAAACATCCTCGTCACAGCGTTCAAAGGTAGAAAGCTGGCTGGCAAAAAACACGCCGTCCGCCCCCAGCTCAATGGCGCGTTGGACCAGCGCGCAGGTGGTTTGGCAAATAGCATCCAGCGCCTGGTGGACATACTGCCCCGCCCCTTGCGCGATGTGAGCCAGCAACTTGCCGCCTGAAAGCTTTTCGGCGGTGGTAAGCGGGCTGAAAACCGTAAACACAACCGGCACTTCTTCATGGCGCAAGCCATCCAATACCAAGCGAAGCGAATGAAGCTCGCGGCTCAAAGCTGGGGCGTCTACATCCACCGGCCGGATTTTGCCCCAATCCTCCGGGTTTTGGATGGGGGTGCTGGCAATTTTGGCCACACCGCCGGTGGCAATCTCGGAAAAATCCACCTTGCAGCCAAAGTCCTCCACAGCGTACATGCCGTTGCTCATCATCTTGACGATGTCCACATCGTAATCCTTATAAAATTGGCAGGTGGCGTTTGCAAGCGCCTGCGGGTCCAAATCGATGCCGGGCAGATGCGTCCACAGGGAATAGGGCAAGCGGTCGGGGCGTTTTTTCTCCACCGCTGCACGGATGCGTTGTTTTTTGGTCATGTTTTTTGCCTCCTTTTTGCCGCCAAAGCCTTCATGCCATAGGCAGCCCGGTTCCCCTTTGGGGAAGAAAATACCTTTATTGTATCGGTTTAGCAGGGGTTTGTAAAGGGCAGGCGCTGCGCAGGTGTTTACAAATCGTTAGGGTGAATGCAGGGCGTTGCCGGCCATGCGCTTTGCCTGGCCGTCTTGCGCGGGCGCGCAAAAGCCAGCAAAAACCAACCGCCAAAGCGTATGGCTTTAACGGTTGGTTCCATAAACGCTGTTTGAACAAGGCACGCTTGAAACGTTTATCCGCTTATTTGCCAAAGCGCGCGTCGTATTCGGCCAAAATTTTTAAGCTGCTGGAGGTCCCGATGCGCTCGGCCCCGGCTTCTATCATGGCAAGGCAGGTATCCAGGTCGCGGATTTCCCCGGCGGCTTTTACTTTCACCTTGTCGCCCACATGCTGTTTCATCAACCGCACCTGTTCTACCCTTGCCCCATGGGTGCCAAACCCGGTGGAGGTTTTGATAAAATCCGGGCCGACTTCTTTGGCAATCTCGCACAGCTTGATGATTTCTTCCTCGGTAAGGTAGCAGTTTTCAAAAATCACCTTGGAAATGACATTGTGTTGGCGGCAAACATCTACTATTTGTTGCATTTCATCTTGAATATACGCATAGTTTTTATTTTTTAGCTGCGAAATGTTGATGACATAGTCGATTTCATCTGCGCCGTTTTGGATAGCGTCTTTGGTTTCAAACACTTTGGTGGCGATGGTGGTCTGCCCCAAGGGGAACGAAATGGCGGCGCCCACATGCACAGGGCTGTCTTTCAGCAGGCGTTTGCACAAAGCGGTCTGGGTGGAGTTGATAGCCACCATGCAGCAGCCGTTTTCGTCGGCCTCTTTGCACAGGCGGATAAAATCTTCGTCGCTGGCAAAGGCTTTTAGCTGGGTGTGGTCAAACAGTTTGGCAAGGTCTTTGCGGGAAATGCTCGGGTTCATGTAAATACACTCCTTAATATTATTATATTTTATAACGTTTTGTATTATATAGCGGCCTAAGCGCTTCCATAAGCCGCACCGCTTAGGCAAATGTTTTAGGCAAAGCGGGCGCGGGGAACATTCAGCGCATCAAGGTGACGGTAAAGCGGTTGCGGTCGCCCCGGTAATGGGCAATGGAATATTCCACCGGCCGGCGCTGCAGGTCGTAGCCGGTGGTCACCACCTTCATAAGCGCGCTGTTTTTGGCGCATTTTAGCAGTTTGCTCTGGCTTTCTATGGCGTTTACCGCCTCAATTTCGCGCCGCACATAGGCAACGTGCACGTTGTACCGGGCGTCCAGCAGCTCGTACAGCGACTGGTGGGTCAAATCCTCTTCCAAAAGCCCCTTAAACAAAAAATAGGGCAAAAAGGTTTCCACCAGCACCACCGGCTCGCCGCCGGCCGCACGCAGGCGTTTTAAATGCACAAGCGGCGCGGTTTTCTCCAGTTCCAGGGCGGTGTTGGCGTCTGCGCGCGCTTCGCTTTTTTTTAGGCTTAACACCTGTGTGGAAGGCTCCAGGCCTTTCTGGCGCATTTCCTGCGCGAACGGCTGCAGGCGCTGAAAAAACTGCGCGTCCAGCTTGGGGGCGGATATAAACGTCCCCTTGCTTTTTTGCCGGGTCAAATACCCTTCGTTTACCAGTTCCCCCAGCGCCTGGCGGATGGTAGGGCGCGAGATGCCCAGCATGGCAGAAAGCTCCTGTTCGGTGGGAATCGTATCCCCCGGCGAAAGGCTGCCCTGCTCAATGCCGCCCAAAACCAGCTGCTTTAGCTGAAAATACAGCGGCACGGCGCTTTGCTTATCGATTTTCCATTCCATTGTGCATACCCCCTGTGCATACCGGCCGGAAAGATTGAATGGTTAAAACCACTTGGGTTGTTGTTTAAAA
>CAJFVS010000084.1 GCA_904420505.1 Candidatus Alloruminococcus vanvlietii
GATGTGTTGATGGACGACGGCAGCCACGACCACCACGTCCACCCGCACGAACATGACCACGAGCACGGCCATGACCATGAGCACCCGCACGTGCATAGCCATGAAGATGAACACGAGCATGACCATGGCCACAGCCATGAACACAGCCATGAACATGACCACAGCCACAGCCACGCACATCCCCATGTGCACCGCGGCTTAAGCGAGATTTTAACCATCATCGACCATAGTGCCATTACTCCCAACGCCAAGACCATTGCCTCGCGCATTTTTAAGGTGATTGCCCAGGCCGAAGCGTCGGTGCACGGCTGCGACATCGAAACGGTGCATTTTCACGAGGTAGGCGCTATCGATTCGATTGTGGACATTGTTTCCACCGCCATCTGTTTAGACAATTTGGGGATTGAAAAAGTATATGCGTCCCCCTTGTTTGAGGGCACCGGCTATGTAAAATGCGCCCACGGGCTTATGCCGGTACCGGCGCCCGCCACAGCCAAAATTATGAGCGAGCACCACATGAAGGTAAAAATCACCCACAACCAGGGCGAGATGGTCACCCCCACCGGGGCGGCGATTTTGGCGGGGCTGGATGCCGATTTTACCCTGCCCGACGAAATGGTGATTGAAAAAACCGGCATGGGCGCGGGCAAAAAGGAATTTTCCCACGCCAATTTGCTGCGGGTGCATATGATAGAAACAGAAGATAAAAAAAAACGCCCTGCGTTACATTAATCCAAACCAATGTTGACGACGCCACCCCCGAACAATTGGGGTATGCGTTTGAAAAATTGATGCAAAACGGTGCAAAGGATGTAACCTTTACACCAATATTCGGCAAAAAAATGCGGCCGTCTTACCAAATAAACGTGCTGTGCGACGAAAGCACGCGCGAAACCTTAACCAAGCTGCTGTTTTTGCACACCACCACCATCGGGGTGCGCTACTGCACCATGCAGCGCAGCGTGATGCAGCGCCAAACCCGTTTTGTAGAAACTCCCTATGGGCGCGCGGCGGTAAAACACTGCGTTTATGCGGATATCGTGCGCGACTATGTGGAATATGAAAGCGCCAAGCAATTGGCAGAGCAACACAACGCGCCCCTTTTTGAGGTGGCGCAGGCCGTTTTGCAAGCGGCAAAAGGAAATGAGGGGTAAATGATATGGCAGAATATGCAAACTTAACAAAAGAAGAACTACTGGCCAAAAAAGGCGCTTTAACCCAGCAATACCAGGCGCTCAAAGCGCTGGGCAGAAAGCTGGATATGTCCCGCGGGCGCCCCAGCATAGCGCAGCTGGATGATTCCAACGATATGCTGGATGTATTAAACAGCCGCACCAATTTAATATCCAAAGACGGCATTGACGTGCGCAACTACGGCGATTTGGACGGCATTCCCGAATGCAAAGAGCTGTTTGCCGGGCTGTTAAACGTGCGCCCCAGCCAGATAATTGTAGGGGGCAACTCCAGCCTGCAATTGATGTACGACGCCATTGCCAAGGCGTACTGCTTTGGCGTGCTGGGCAGCGAGCGGCCCTGGTGCAAAGAAGAAAAACTGAAATTTTTGTGCCCCGTGCCGGGGTATGACCGCCACTTTGCCATTACCGAGGAATTCGGCTTTGAGATGATCAACGTGCCCATGACCGATGAAGGCCCGGATATGGACATGGTAGAGCGCCTGGTGCAGGACGATGCGGCTATCAAGGGCATTTGGTGCGTGCCGGTGTACTCCAACCCCGACGGCATTGTCTATTCGGATGAAACCGTGCGCCGCATGGCCGCTTTAAAGCCCGCGGCAAAGGATTTCCGCATTTTTTGGGATAACGCCTACTTTTTGCACCATTTGTATGAAGATTGCCAGGCTAGCATCCCCAACATCATAGAGGAATGCCAAAAAGCCGGCAACCCCAACATGGTGTACGAGTTTATGTCCACCTCCAAGGTCACCTTTGCAGGCGGCGGGGTATCGGTCATGGCTTCTTCGGAAGAAAACATCGCCTTTTTGAAAAAACAACTGGCGGTGCAAACCATTAGCAATGATAAAATCAACCAGCTGCGCCATGTGCTGTACTTAAAAAATGCCCAGGGCGTAAAAGAACATATGAAAAACCATGCCAACAGCCTGCGCCCCAAGTTTGAAGTGGTGCAAAACGCGCTGCAAACCCATCTGGCGGGCAAGGGCATTGGCACCTGGCGCAACCCCAAAGGCGGGTATTTTGTCTCGTTTTTTGCATTAAACGGCTGTGCTGCCAAAATTGTGAAGCTGTGCAAAGAGGCCGGCCTGGTGATGACCGGCGCGGGCGCTGCCTACCCGTACGGCAAGGATCCATCCGACAGCAACATCCGCATTTCGCCTTCCGCCCCCACCGTGGAAGAGCTTAGCGCCGCCATGGAACTGTTTTGCGTGTGCGTAGAGCTGGCAAGCGTGGAAAAACTGCTGGAAGAAAAATAACCCGCCAAAACAAGGAGAAACAAAACCATGGACGAAAACAAACGCTATATTTCCCCCTTAAGCACCCGCTATGCTTCGGATGAAATGCAGTATATCTTCTCCAACGATTTTAAATTCATCACCTGGCGCAAATTGTGGATTGCCTTGGCCAGGGCCGAGCAAAAGCTGGGGCTTACTATCACCGACGGGCAAATTGCCCAGATGGAACAGTTTCGCGACCAGATTAACTACGATGTAGCCAAACAGCGCGAAAAAGAAACCCGCCACGACGTGATGAGCCATGTGTACGCCTTCGGCCAGCAGTGCCCGGACGCCATGCCCATTATCCATCTGGGGGCTACCTCCTGCTATGTGGGGGATAACACCGATATCATCACCATGCGCGAAGCGCTGCATGTGGTGGCCAGAAAGCTTGCCAACGTGCTTGCCAACCTTTCGCATTTTGCCAAGGAATACAAAGCCATGCCCTGCTTGGCATACACCCATTTGCAGCCCGCGCAGCTTACCACGGTGGGCAAACGCGCAACCCTTTGGATGAACGAGCTGCTTTACGATTTGCAGGAGGTGCAAAACCGCGCAAACAGCCTGCAGCTGCTGGGGTCCAAAGGCACCACCGGCACCCAGGCCAGCTTTGTGGAGCTGTTTGAAGGCGACACCGAAAAAATCAAGCGCTTGGAAGAATTGATTGCCCAGGAAATGGGCTTTGAAAGCTCGGTGCCCGTGTCGGGGCAGACCTATTCGCGCAAGGTGGATTTTATGGTGCTGTCCGCTTTGGCCGGCATTGCGCAAAGCGCTTCCAAATTTGCAAACGACGTGCGCATCCTTGCCAATTTTAAAGAGATGGAAGAGCCGTTTGAAGCGCACCAAATCGGCTCGTCCGCCATGCCCTATAAGCGCAACCCTATGCGCTGCGAGCGCATTTGCGCGCTGGCGCGCTATGTGATGATCGACGTGCTAAACCCCGCGTTTACCGCCGCCACCCAGTGGTTTGAAAGAACGCTGGACGATTCGGCCAACAAGCGCATCTCGGTGGCCGAAGCCTTTTTGGCAACGGATGCGATTTTGAACATTATGATGAACGTAACCGACGGGCTGGTGGTGTACCCCAAAGTGATTGCGCAGCGGGTGATGAACGAGCTGCCCTTTATGGCAACCGAGAACATCATGATGCGCGCGGTAAAAAAAGGCGGCAACCGCCAAGAGCTGCATGAGCGTTTGCGCCAGCATTCAATTGCGGCCGCCAAAATGGTAAAAGAAGAGGGGCGCCCCAACGATTTGATTGAGCGCATCTGCCAGGACCCTTTGTTTAACCTGCAAAAAGAAGAAATCCTTTCGGTGCTTGACCCTGTGGCCTTTACCGGGCGCAGCGCCCAGCAAGTGGACGAGTTTTTGCAAGGCTTTGTTGCGCCTGCTTTGGCCCCTTACAAGCAATTTTTAGGTGAAAAAGCCGAGCTGAGCGTATAAGATTTATTGACAATTGGCACTATTGCACCTATAATAAACTTTATGAATGCCGATAAACCCCAACATGCAAAAGGCGGAGTTTATCGGCAAACACTTGCATTGGAGGATTTTAGATGAAACATCGTGTTGGAAAACCGGTTTTTTTCATCGTTTTGGCGCTGTTGCTTGCCTTTACGTATCTGGCGTTTTTTGGAATACACAGCGTTTACGGCGATGTAACCCGGGTTTACATCAAAGGCGCCGACGATATCCGTTGGGGGATTGATATCCGCGGCGGTGTAGACGCTACCTTCACCCCTCCCGAGGGCGTGGATGCGACCAATGAACAGATGGACGCAGCAGCGGCGGTTATCAAAAACCGTTTGGTAACCCAAAACATTACCGACTACGAACTGTATACCGATTATAATAAAGACCGCATCGTCGTGCGGTTCCCGTGGCAGGTAGGGGAAGAGGACTTTGACCCCGAACAGGCCATCTCGGAGCTGGGCGATATGGCGCAGCTTACCTTCCGCGAAGGCATTGAGATAAACGATGACGGCACGCCCGCCGGTGTAACCGAAGAAAACATCATCCTTACCGGCGAAGACGTGGAAGAAGCCTATGCCTCGATGACGCAGGACCAGCAAATTGTGGTTGTGCTGCGCTTAAAAGACAGCGGAAAGGAGAAATTCTCCGAAGCAACCGAGCGTTTGTCGCAGGAGGACAACGGCATCATCTCCATCTGGATGGACGATACCGTGATTTCCTACCCGCGCGTGCAGTCGCACATCACCGACGGCATTGCCCAGATTGAGGGCAACTTTACCGCCGAAACCGCCACCGAACTGGCCGACCGCATCAACGCAGGCGCATTGCCGTTTGAACTGGTCACCGAAAACTTTTCCACCATTAGCCCCACATTGGGCATGGGCGCAAGGGACGCCATGGTGCTGGCTGGTGCCATCGCTTATATCCTGGTTGCCTTGTTTATGATTATTATGTACCGCCTGCCCGGCGTAATTGCCGCTATTGCTTTGATGGGACAAGTTGCCGGTATGGTGGCCTGCGTAACTGGGTTTTTCCCGGCGTTTAACTCCTTTACCTTAACGCTGCCCGGTATTGCGGGTATGATTTTGTCCATCGGCATGGGCGTGGACGCAAACGTAATCACCTCCGAACGCATCAAAGAAGAGCTGCGCGCAGGCAAAACCCTGGACGGTGCGATCAATTTGGGGTATGAACGCGGCTTTAGCGCAATTTTTGACGGCAACGTCACCGTGGTGATTGTTTCCATCATCTTGATGGGCGCGTTTGGGCCTACCTCCAGCTTCTTTGCCAAAGTGTTCTCGCCGGTATTCTTTATGTTTGGTTCCTCCACCGCAGGTTCGATTTATTCCTTTGGCTACACCTTGTTAATTGGCGTAATATTCAACTTTGTCATGGGCGTAACCGCATCGCGCTTGATGCTCAAGTCCATCTCGCGGTTTAAAATATTCCGCTCGCCAAAACTGTATGGAGGTGCGAAATAATGTTTGATTTTGTTGGAAAACGCAAAATATTTTTTACCATCTCCATTGCGTTAATTGTTATTACCATTGCTTGCTGCTTTATTTTGGGCGTGGATTTGGACGTGCAGTTTAAAGGCGGCTCGATTATCACCTATTCGTTTGACGGCGACGCCCTGGACCATTCCCAGGTGCAGTCGGTGGTGGAAAATGCAACCGGCGCGGTCGCCAGCGTGCAGGAATCCACCGGGGAAGCCGGCAACACCCGCAATGTGCTCACCATCACCATGTCCGA
>CAJFVS010000085.1 GCA_904420505.1 Candidatus Alloruminococcus vanvlietii
ACTGGATTTGGCAAAGGGGCGCAACACTTTGGAGCGTTTTGTACTTGATTTCCGGCTTTTTGCTTATAACTCCATAGCCCGAACAGGGCGCATCGCACAAAACGCGCTGCGCTTTGGGGATAGAGGGGTTGAACACGCCGGCGTCGTTTTGGCACGCTTTTACATTTGTAAGCCCCAAGCGGCGCGCGCCCCCCTGGATAAGCCGCACGCGTTTGTCGTGCAAATCAAAGGCGTATACGGTGCCGGTGTTGCGCATTTGCTGGGCAATGGTAAAGGTTTTGCCTCCAGGGGCTGCGCACATATCCAAAACGGTCTGGCACTCTTTGGGGTCTAACGCCTGCACACAAAGCTGAGAGGACAAATCCTGCACATGAAAATACCCTTTTTGGAACCACTCGCTTTTTTCAATAGCCTGCATTCCTTCCACCTGTAGGCAGTTAGGCTCTATCGGGACGGCGCTTACCACGGCGCCCTGCTGGGTGAACAGCCCGGCCAGCTCCTGCGGGGTGGTTTTGGTGGTATTCACCCGGATATACAAAGGCGGGCGGCCCAAAAAGCTTTGCAGCATGGTTTCGGTGTTCTCTTGCCCGTAAGCGGATACAAAATAAGCGGTCAAATCCCGCGGGCAGGCGTACATGGCGCTTAAATACGCCACCACATCGCTTTTGGGCGGATAGGAAATTTGCTTACCGTCGCGCAAAAACGCCCGCAAAACCGCATTGGCATAGCCCGAAGCCTTGCCTTTGCCCAACCGTTTTATAAGCTCCACCGATTCGTTGATGGCCGCGTAATCTTCCACGCTGTCCATATACAACAGCTGGTACAGCCCCAGGCGCAGCGCGTTAAGCACCACATCGTCCACCCGGCGAAGCCCGTTTTTGGAATATTTGCGCACAATGCGGTCAAGCGTCGGCATGCGTTCTAACACGCCGTAAAACAAAGCTGTGGCAAAGGCCGCGTCGCGTTCGTTTAGGTTAGCGGCTTTGATTTTGGCGTCAATCACCAGGTTGGAAAAGCCCTGGCTTTGCATTTTTAATAAGCTCAAAAGCGCAACTTCACGCGCGGTTTGCCCCATCAATCGTTTCTCCTTTTGGCAAGCAGTATCACACGCAGCAGGTTGGCGATGGTTACAATAAGCGCCGCCACATAGGTTAACGCCGCGGCGTTTAGCACCTTTTGCGCGCCAATTAAATCTTCACCCTGCAAAATGCCGTAATTGCTTAAGGTAGCCAGCGCGCGGTTGCTGGCGTTGTATTCCACCGGCAGCGTGATAAGCTGGAACAGCGCCACCAGCGAAAACAGCACAATGCCTATAATCACCAGCGGCCGGGAATTCATAAAAAAGCCAAGGATAATAACCGGCCAGGAAAGCGTGGAACCAATTTGGGTAATGGGCACAATGGCGCTGCGCACTTTCAGCGGCACATACCCTTGCTGGTGCTGTATGGCGTGGCCTACCTCATGCGCGGCAACACCCAAAGCCGCCACCGAGGTAGAAGCATACACGCTGTCGGACAGGCGCACAACGCGGGTTTTGGGGTCGTAATGGTCGCTTAAATTGCCCGAAACACGCTCGATGCGCACATCCTGCAACCCGTTGCGGTCTAAAATCATGCGCGCTACATCGCAGGCGGTATAGCCGCGCATATTCAAATAATTGGAATACCGTTTAAACGAAGAGGACACATTCCACTGCGCCCATATGGCAATGATTGCCGCAGGCACAACCAACAAAAAATAATACACATCGGTGGGATAAAACATATGCCTTTTCCTCCCTTAAAATTGGTAGCCGTCTATCTTGCCGGCATGCCCGCACAAAAACTGTTTGGCATCCATACGGCGCGCGCCCTCCATCTGCAAGGTAAGCACCTCAATGGCGCCTTCTGCGCAGCCGATGAACAGCCGGTTATCTTCCACCCTGGCAAGGCCGGGCTTGAGCTGCTTGCCGCTTTTTGCGCTTGCATGGATTTTGAGCATTTTGCCGTTAAACATACAATATGCCGTGGGCCACGGGTTCATGCCGCGCACCCAATTGTGCACCTGCTGGGCGGTTTTGGTAAAATCCAGCTTGGCCATTTCTTTTTTCAGCATCGGCGCATAGGTGGCCTCCTGTTCATCCTGTGGGGTGCGCACCGCTTTGCCCTGTTCTATCAACAAAATGGTTTCTTTTAACGTTTGCGCACCCAGCAGGCAAAGCCGGTCAAACAGCTCGCCGGAGGTTTCGTTTTCTCCGATGGGGGTTTCGCGTTTTAAAAGCATATCGCCGGTGTCCAGCCCTTCGCCCATATACATGGTGGTGATGCCGGTTTTTTCTTCGCCGTTTAGCACGCTCCATTGTATCGGCCCGGCGCCGCGGTATTTGGGTAGCAGCGAGCCATGCACGTTGATACAGCCGAATTTGGGCGTATCCAGCACCGCTTTGGGCAAAATGCGCCCATAGGCCACCACCACAATCAAATCGGGCGCCAAAGCGGCAATTTGCTGCTGGACGGCTTCATCCTTTAGGGTAAGCGGCTGGTACACCGGCAGGTTATTCTGTAAAGCAATTTCCTTTACAGGAGGCGGCGCCAACTGGTAGCCCCTGCCTTTGGGCTTGTCCGGCTGGGTGAACACCGCCTGTATCTGGTGATGCTCCTCTATAAGCATTTGCAAGCAGGGCACGGCAAAATCGGGGGTGCCCATAAACACAATTTTCATATTCAGACTCCGTTCCGGACGTTATTTTTCGTCTTCCACGTCCACCATTTCAATGGCAAGGTCTTTGAACAAAATGCCGTCCAGATGGTCGATTTCATGGCAGAATGCGCGGGCTTTCAGGCCTTCGCCTTCTAAAATAATCTCTTTGCCATAGCGGTCCTGCGCCTTTACACATACGCGCTCCGGGCGTTTTACCTTGCCGTATTCCCCAGGGCAGGATAAGCACCCTTCCAAGTCCACCTGTTCGCCAGCCTTGGAAACCACTACGGGGTTGACAAGCTCTACAATCCCGTCGCCGACATCCACCACCACGCAGCGGCGCAACACCCCTACCTGCGGGGCCGCCAAACCCACGCCGTCGTGCTGGTACATGGTATCCTGCATGTCGTCCAGCAAATCATGCAGGCGTTTGTCAAAAACCGTGATTTCCCGGCTTTTTTTTCTTAATGTTTCATCGCCTTCGCGTATTACGTTACGGATTGCCATTTTGCTCCTCCTATATGCTTTCATAATTCATTTCCGCAAAGATGCGCACGGCGCTGGGCGGTTCAAACGTGTCCATCGCCTCGTGCAAAAAACTGCGGAACGTTTTGTTTTGTTTGCATTTGATTAGCAGCTTGTAGCGGTATTTGCCGCCCATACGGAATATTCCCGATTGGGCTGGGCCCAATACCACAAGCGGCAACGCGGTGTATTTTTGCTTTACCAGCGTTTGCAGGTGCATGGCAAAATCCCCGGCCGTTTTGCCGGAAAGGGAGGCGTTTTCCCCCACAAAGCCTACAATGCAAATATCGCAGAAGGGCGGGTAAACGTTTGCCTTGCGCATTAAAATTTCCTGCTCATAAAAGCCTTTGTAATCTTGCTTTGCCGCCAAACGGATGACCTCATGGTTAGGGTCGTGCGTTTGAATCAACGCCCGGCCGGCTTTATCCCCGCGCCCGCTGCGCCCCACTACCTGGGTAAGCAGCGAAAACGTGCGCTCATAGCTGCGAAAATCCGGCGCATACAGCGCTTGGTCGGCGTTTAGCACCCCCACCAGGGTGACGTTTTCAAAATCCAGCCCCTTGGCTATCATCTGGGTGCCCAATAATATATCGTATTCGCCTTTTCCAAATTGGGAAAGGTAGTTTTCATAAGAATAGCGCGACATGGTTGTGTCCAAATCCATGCGCAGAATGCGCGCCTTTGGAAACAAAGCGGAAAGTTCTTCCTGCGCTTTTTGCGTGCCCGTGCCGGCAAACTGGATCAGGCGGCTGTTGCACACCTTACAAGGGGTGTTTTCCCCCATGCTAAAGCCACAGTAATGGCACATCATGCGGTGGATATTCTGGTGATAGGTAAGCGCAATGGAACAATTGGGGCAGCACACCACCGTACCACATTCCTGGCAGGTCATCTGGGTGTGGTAACCGCGCCGGTTTAGCAGCAAAATGCTTTGCTCGTTTCTGGCAAGGTTTTGGGAAATTTCCTCCAAAAGCGTATCGGAAAACACGGTGTAATTGCCGCCGCGTTCGCTTTGCTTCATATCGATAATCTGCACCTGGGGCAGCGGGCGCTTACTGTAGCGTTCTTTTAACTCAAACAAATGGTAGCGGCCCTGCTGCGCCATGTAATACGATTCCACGCTTGGCGTAGCCGACACCAGCAGCAAAAGCGCCTGGTGGCGCACGCAGCGGTATTTGGCTACATCGCGCGCATGGTAACGCGGCGCCATGTCGGATTTATAGGTGCTTTCCTGCTCTTCGTCCATCACGATGAGGCCGATGTTTTCAAGCGGGCAAAACACCGCCGAGCGCGTACCCACTACAATATCCACTTTCCCGGCGCGGATGCGTTTGTATTCATCCAAGCGCTCCCCCATCGACAAAGCCGAATGCATAATGGCTACCCTTTGGCCAAAACGCGCCCTGAAAAGCGAAACCACCTGCGGGGTCAGCGCGATTTCGGGCACCATCACCATAACGGTTCTGCCCATTGCCAGCACCTGCTCGATGAGCTTTAAATACACCAGCGTTTTGCCCGAACCGGTTACCCCGTGCAAAAGCGCGCAAGCAGCCCGGCGGCCAAAAAGCAAATCCAACAACCCCTGCAATACCTTTTGCTGCCCGCATGATAAGGCGATTTGGCCGTTGTACAATTCCGGGTCCAGCTGCACCTGCGGGGTGCGCAAAATAGGCAGCTCGTATTTTTCCAGCACGCCCTTTTTCACAAGCGCGTCTACCACGCTTTGGCCAACCGAGCAAAACTGTGTCAAATCCTTTATGCTGGCCTGGCCCACCTGCTCGATGACTTCCAGCACGGCGTTTTGCTTTTCTGTCAGCTTTGGAAGCGCTTTTTCCGGCGCTTTGCGCACTATCGTGCGCGTCTGGTCCAGCGCGCGGCGTTTAACGCTCTGGCTTATTTCCAGCACGCCCTTTTCCAGCAGCGCCTTGATGCAGCTGTCTTTTTTCAGCCCCATTTCTTTTAAAATGCCCTCTACCGGCTGCGGCTTGCGCTTTTGCAGCAAATACGCCACAATCCTTTCTTCATCGCCCGATAACCCCTGGGCATGCTGCTGGTACAAAGGCGTAAGCGAAACTTCGCGTTTTACCTTGTAATGCAGCCCCGCCGGGGTTAAAACGCGCACGGCATCATAGTAGGTGCAAAAGGTGGTTTCGCGCAGATACACGGCCAAATCCACCTGCTCCGGGCTTAAAAAAACCTCTTCATCCAGTACATCCACAATGGGTTTGACCTTATCGTATTCGCATTGATCGCTTAAAGCAAACACCACGCCTTCGCGCAGTTTGCTGCCGTTGCCAAATGGCACCAGCACACGCGTGCCCACCTGTATATTGGGCTTTAGCGAAGGCGCAACGGAATAGTCAAACAATTTATCAAAGCACAAAGCGGCGTTGTCAACAGCCACTTTGGCAAATTTTGCAGGCATACGCGTATCCTCCTAAGCCATGCCGGTGCACAGCTTACTGGACATCTTTCTCTTCCTTTTCATCCTCTTCTTGTGGTTCTTCAAAATGGTATTTGCCCTCGTAAAATTCTTCTACGGCCATTTTTACGGGTTTTTCTACCAAAATTTCGCCTTTTTCTTCCGCGTCCTGGGCAATTTCGCGCGCGCGTTTGGCAACGGCTACCACCAAGGAATAATAGTTCTGGTCTTTGTTGATAATTTCTCCAACTGCGGGTCTTAACATTGTTTTTTCACCTCATTGATAAATTTTTCTCTGCGTTTTTTCGAGCATTTTTCGGCCCCGATAATGGCTAAAATATCTTCCGCCGCCTTGTCCACGGTATCGTTTATCACAATATAATCGTATTGGTCGGCCTTTTCCAGCTCCCGTTTGGCAATATTCATGCGGTTTTGGATGGTCTGTTCATCCTCGGTTTTGCGCATCACCAAACGGTTTTTCAGCTCCTGCATATTGGGCGCCATAATGAATACCATTACCGCGTCCGGGCAGGCACTTTTTACCTTTAACGCCCCCTGCACTTCAATCTCCAAAATCACATCCTGGCCGGCGGCGCTTTTTTGCTCCACAAATTCGCGGGGGGTTCCGTAAAAATTGCCGTTGTATTCGGCATACTCCAGCATTTTGCCCTGTTCCACCTTTTCCAAAAAGGTTTCACGGCTTACAAAAAAGTAGCTTTTGCCCTCTTCCTCCCCCACACGCGGCGTGCGGGTTGTCATCGAAACAGATAGGCAGGTGCTGTTTTTTTCCAATAATTTTTTTACAATGGTGCCTTTGCCGGTTCCCGAAGGGCCGGAGAGCACAATTAACAATCCCTTGTCATTCATCTTTGTCCAGCTCCTCCTCATCCGTGTCGTCAAAGCGGTCGGCCAAGCGGCTGGCAACGGTTTCGGGCTGCACAGCGGATAAAATCACATGGTCCGAATCGGTGATAATCACCGCACGGGTACGCCTGCCATAGGTGGCGTCAATTAACGTTGAACGCTCGCGGGCGTCCTGGATAATGCGCTTGATCGGCGCGGATTCGGGGCTGACAATTGCCACCAAACGGTTTGCGCTGACCATATTGCCAAAGCCGATGTTTACAAGCTTCATGCTGCCCCTCCTATTCGATGTTTTGGATTTGTTCGCGGATTTTTTCAATATCCGATTTGATATCCACCACCAAATGCGCCAAAAGCAAATCCTGCGCTTTGGAGCCGATGGTGTTGGCCTCGCGGTTCATCTCCTGTACCAAAAAATCCAGCTTGCGCCCGATGGGTTCTTCGCTTTGCAAAATCTGCCCAAACTGCGCGATATGGCTTTTTAAACGCACGGTTTCTTCATCCACCGCCACTTTTTCGGCAAAAATGGCCGCTTCTGTTAAAATGCGCTGTTCATCCACACGGGTGTCTTTTAGCACCTCGCACATTTTTTGGTAAAGGCGCTCGCGGTATTCGCTTACCGTTTTAGGCGAACGCTCTTCCACCTTTGCCACGTTTTCGCGTATCGAGTCCAGCTTATTTAGCAAATCGGCTTTCAGCCGCTCGCCTTCGGTCTGGCGCATCAAAATAAAATTATCAAGCGCTTCTTCCAAAACGGTTTTTACGTTTTGCACAATTTCCTCTTCGTCTTCTTCGGCTTTGGTAATCACAAAAATATCCGAAAAACGGCAAATGCTGCTAAGGGATAAATCATCCGTCAAATCCAGCTCATCCTGGATTCCGCGCAAAGCGTCCACATACTGCGCGGCCAAATCGTAGTTGATTTTCACGCTCGCATCCGAGCCTTCTACATTGTAAATGGTGACATTTACATCCACCTTGCCACGCGAAACCCGCTGCTGCACATAGCCTTTGATTTTTTCTTCCAAATACCCATAGGTGCGCGGGATGCGGGAGGAAAACTCGAAGAAGCGGTGGTTTACCGCCTTGATTTCCACCATAATATCCTTGCCGCCCAAAACCTGCTGGCTCCTACCGTAGCCGGTCATACTGCTAATCATCCAAAAGCCCCTTTTCTGTTGCCAAAATGCGGGCAAACCCCTATGGATTCGCCCAGGCCTTTTGCCAATATAAACACATCTCTTTGCTTATAAAAAACACTTTGCCATATATTCATTATTGTACTATTGTAGGCAATTGGCTGTCAACTAAGTTCCAAAAAAGTTCAGAAAACTTTAGGCAAATTAAACAAAAAACAGGGCAGTTTCCCGCCCTGCTCAACCGGTTGCTTTACACCGGGTGCACTTTGTTTTCCATGTCTACATGCTCGGAATCGATGCCGTAAAGTTTATTGCGGCGTTTTTCAAAGAATTTCAGCGCAACCTGGTCAAACTGCGCATAGCTGAGCACATCTTCCGGCTGTTCCACAAATTCGGCCGGCAGCGATTCTTTGAATTTTTCCAGTTCCGGCTCAAGCAAATCGGCCGGACGGCAGTCGATAGGCTGTTCGTCGCCAATAATCTTTTTGCGGAACTGAGGGTCAATCGGCACAGGGGTGCGCCCGTATTCGCCGCGCACAAGGCCTTTGAATTCCTTGGTCACCATCTTATACCGCTCGCCCAAAATCACGTTGAACACCGCCTGGGTGCCCACAATCTGGGAGCTGGGTGTAACCAGAGGCGGATAGCCGGCGTCTTTACGCACATTGGGGATTTCTTTGAGCACTTCTTCAAATTTATCCTCTTTGCCCGCTTGTTTTAACTGCGAAACCAGGTTGGACAGCATGCCGCCCGGCACCTGGTACAGCAGGGTGTTGGCGTCTACCCCCATGACTTTGGGGTTGAGCAAACCGGATTTGAGGTATTTTTCACGCAGCACAGCGCAATGCTCGCGCACCACGTTGAGTTTTTCCAAATCCAAACCGGTGTCGTATTCGGTGCCCTGCAAGGCCGCTACCATCGATTCGGTTGCCGCATGGGAAGTGCCCATGGCAAGCGGCGACATGGCGGTATCAATAATATCCGCGCCCGCTTCAATGCCTTTGAGCAAGGACATGGAAGCCAAACCGGAGGTATAATGCGAGTGCAGCTGAATCGGGATTTTCACGGTTTCTTTCAGCGCCTTGACCAAATCGTAAGTGGTGTAGGGTTTAAGCAAACCAGCCATATCCTTCACGCAGATGGAATCCGCGCCGGCGTCTTCAAGCTGTTTTGCGTATTTTACAAAATATTCAATGTTGTGCACCGGGCTTAAGGTGTAGGAAATGGCCGCCTGCAGATGGGCTTTTTCCTTTTTGGTGGCTTTAATGGCGGTTTCCAGGTTGCGGATATCGTTTAACGCATCAAAAATACGCACAATATCCACGCCGTTGCCCACCGATTTTTGCACAAAGTATTCCACAACATCGTCTGCATAATGGCGGTAGCCCAACATATTCTGGCCCCTGAACAGCATTTGGATAGGGGTGTGCGGCAGATGTTTCTTCAAGGTGCGCAGCCTTTCCCACGGGTCCTCATCCAAAAAGCGCAGGCAGGCGTCAAAGGTAGCGCCGCCCCATGCTTCCGCCGAATAAAAGCCCACTTCGTCAATCGCTTTGAGCATCGGGAGCATCTCGTCGATTGTCATACGGGTGGCAATCAACGATTGATGCGCATCGCGAAGGACAGTTTCTGTAATTTTTACCTGAGCCATATTCATGTCCTCCTATTCTATCCAATTAAGCGATGACTGCGATGAGGTCGTTGGAGTTGACGGTATCGCCTTTTTTCACCTGTACGGCAACCACGGTGCCGTCGCACGGGGCAAGGATTTCGTTTTCCATTTTCATAGCTTCCAAAATCACCAGGATATCGCCGCTTTTTACCGCTTGTCCCTGGTTGACACGCACATCCAGGATGTTGCCGGGCATGGGGGCGGAAACTTTGGTGCCCTCTGCGTTGACAGGAGCTGCCGGTGCGGGGGCGGGCGCAGGTGCTGCCGCCGGAGCAGGAGCCGGTGCGGGAGCAGCAGCCGGAGCAGGAGCCGCTGCCGGAGCGGGTGCAGCAACAGGGGCAGCTACCGGTGCGCCGGAAGCTACTTCCTCTACTGCGACATCATATGCTTTGCCGTTAACGGTTATCTGAAATCTTTTCATGATGATACTCTCCTTTCAATTTTACAAGGGCAGGTTGCTGTGTTTTTTGGGCAAGGTCTGTACACGCTTGCCATATAGCATATCCAAAGCGCAGATGAGTTTTTCACGGGTCGCATCCGGCTCGATGACATCGTCAACCTGGCCGCATTTGGCAGCCGCAAACGCCGAAGCTTCCCCTTTTGCATATTCTTCTGCCACCTGTGCACGGGTATGGTCGGCGCGGATTTCATCGTTGTGCAGGATGGAAACCGCCGTTGTCGGGTTCAAAGCCGAAATAACAGCCGAAGGCCATGCATAGGTCACATCTGCATTTGCGCCCTTGCCAGCCAGCGCCACAAACGCGCTGCCGTAGGCTTCGCCCAGCACCACCGCTACTTTGGGGCAGGTGGCCTGTGCGTAAAGATGGGCCAGTTTGGCAAACGAACGGATGGAACCGGGGCATTTGCTCATAAAGCCGCAGGTATCCACCAAGGTGACAACCGGGATGCCAAACGCATCGCAAAGGCTCATCATGCGGCCCATTTTGATGCTTTCCTGGCGGCCCAGGGTTTTTCCATGGCGGGTGGCAATCACACCGCAGGTTTGCCCCGAAAGGGAGGCCAGCGCCACCACAGCGTTGTCCGCGTAGCCTTCCTGCAACGCAAGCACGCTGTTTGCATCAAAAATGGAAGCGACAATCTCTTCGGTTTCCATCGAGGTCAAATCTTCACAAACCGCGTTAAGCTGGCATGCCGAAGGGGTAAACTCTGCAACCGGTACCGGTTCCAGGTTGTTCAGCGGCATATACGAAAGGAGTTCCCTTACTTTTAAGAAAGCCTGCTCGTCGTTTTCGCAAACGATATGGGCAACGCCTTCTTTTACAGCGCTTTCGCCTTTGGCCTGCTGGTTTTCATAGGTCAGCTCGCCTTTTTCGCTCATCACGATAAAATCGGCCATACAGGCTACCATAGCGCTCATGCCGGTGCAAGGCCCGGCCACCACCGAAATCTGCGGCACAACGCCCGAAAGCTCGGTCGCTTTTTGCAGCATCTGCCCGTAAGCGGCCAGCATATCGCCGCCTTCCAGCAAAGCGCCGCCCATCGAATCGTACACGCCCACAATCGGCGCGCCGGTTTTAAAGGCAAGGTCGTATACCTTTTGGATTTTGGCTGCGTGCGCTCTTCCCACCGCACCGCCTTTTACTGTGCTGTCCTGCGAAAAAGCAAATACGCAGTTGCCGTCAACGGTGCCAAAACCGGTTACAACCCCTGCCAAATCCTCATCCGCGCGCACAAAAGCGTCCAGCTCGGTAAAGCTGCCTTGGTCAAACAAATCCTGCAATCTCTTGCGGGCAATATTGTCTTCTTTTACAGCTTGTTTTTCCTGCTTAAACGCTTCAAGTCTGCTTACAATATCCATAGCATTTCCTCCATTTTCCAATGATGTGGTTTTGAAAAGCAAAAGAAACTCCAAATCATTCCGTTTAATATTCTACCCCAAATCGGCTCGACTTACAATCTTTTTTGAAAGGTTTTTGTGCGTTTTGGGGGAATTTTCCCAATAAAAAATATCCCCGGCAAGCTTGCCGGAGATATACGGGCATTTAATCTTCTTGTACCGCCTGTGCGCTTGCTTTATTCGCCGCGCGCAACAGCCTGGAAACTTCCACGTGGGTCAAATCGCGCCAAGCGCCGGGCTTTAACATGCCCAGTTTTACCGGCCCTACCGCCACACGCTTTAAGCGGATGACGCTTAAGCCCACCGCTTCGCACATTTTTCGGATTTGCCGGTTGCGCCCCTCATAGATGGTGATGGACAAAACCGAACGGTTGTCTCCGCGCACCAAAACCTCCACCTCGGCCGGCTGGGTTTTCCCCCCGTCGATTTCCACCCCCTCCATAAGCTGGAGCTGCTGTTTATCCGTCACTTTTTCGCGCACGGTTACGCGGTAATTTTTGGGCACATGGTAACGCGGGTGCATAAGCGCGTTGGCAAAAGCGCCATCGTTTGTTAAAATTAACAGCCCTTCCGAAACCTTATCCAGCCGCCCCACCGGGTATACACGCACCGGGATGTCTTCCAATAGCTCGGTGATACATTTGCGGTCCATCTCGTCGCTTAAGGTGGTAACATACCCGCGCGGTTTATTCAGCATAATGTAGCGTTTTTCTTCCCCCTTGGTGTTGAGGTTTACGCGCCTGCCTTCAATGGTTACGTGATCACGCGCCGGGTCTACCGCGGCGCCCACCTGGGCCACATGCCCGTTGATTTTTATTTTCCCCGCCATCACCAGCGCTTCGGCCTTGCGCCGGGACATAATTCCCGCATCCGAAATCGCCTTTTGAATCCGCATTTTTTCTGCCATATTCCATCCTCCGTTTATGTAAACAATCCTGTTATAAAATCCCATATTTTTTCAAAAAAGCCAGGGGTTTCCTCCACCTGCTTTTGGGGCACGTCGCCGGCCGCTGTCAAATCGGCCTGGGCAACCAGTTGGCCATTCCAATAATAGCATAATTTGCCGCATATGTCTCCCTTTTTCACGGGCGCGTACAAAAACGGCTGCAAAAACACCTTGGCAGTAAAGGCGCTTTCCTCCCCCGCAAACACCGCAAACTGCGGCGCGTTTTGAAGGCGCACCTCTACCGCGGAAGCCTCCCCGCCGGTGACCTTGGCGCTTAAGCCTTCCAATTCTTCCACCGCCGGGGTGTAAAGGGAAAGCTCTTCAAACGCCTGGTTGTATAGGCTTTGGTGCACATTCCAGTCGTCCGGGCAGTTTAAGGTGACGGCAATTAAGCGCATGCCATCTTTTTCGGCGGCCGAAACCAAACACCGCCCCGCTTTTTTGGTAAACCCGGTTTTTACGCCGATGGTGTTTTCATACAGCTTTAGCAGGCGGTTGTGGTTGGTAAGGCTGCGTTTATAGGGCGGGTTGCCGTAGGAAATGCTCATGTTGTAGCTCGAGCAAATTTCCAAAAAATCTTCATTTTGCAAGGCTTCGCGCGCCAGCAGCGCCATATCGTATGCGGTGGAGCCATGCTCGCCCTCGTCCAGGCCGGAGGGGGTCTCAAACACGGTGTTCTCCATGCCGATGAGCTTGGCGCGCGCGTTCATGCGCATCACAAACGCGTCGATGCTCCCGGCGATTTTTACAGCCGCCGCGTTGGCCGCATCGTTACCGGAGGAAAGCAGCATGCCCACCGCCAGCGCCCGCAGCGAAACCATATCCCCTTCTTGCAGCCCCATCGAGCTGCCTTCGGTTTTTATGGCCTGGGCGTCCACTTCAAAATATTCGTCCAAATACGGCTCTTCTAAGGTTAAAAGCGCTGTCATAATCTTGGTGGTGCTCGCCATCGGCAGCACTTCCTGCGCGTTTTGGGCATACAATACCCGCCCAGTGGCCGCATCCATTACCGCCGCGCTTTTTGCCCCTACGCTCAGCGTTTTCTGCGCCCACACCCCGGTGGGAAAAGAGAAAAACGCCGCCAAAATCAAAATAAGCGCCAAAAAACGTTTACACATAACAAACCACCTGCCATGTTCAGTATATGCAGGCGGTGTGTAGAAATTATTCGTTTTCTAGCGTTTTCTTTTCCTCTTTATTTTTTTGGATAAACCCGGTGACCTTATCGAACATTTCCGGCACCAAGCCCACCAGTTTGTCCTGGGTGGTGTCGTTGTTGGAAATCTGCACGA
>CAJFVS010000086.1 GCA_904420505.1 Candidatus Alloruminococcus vanvlietii
AAAAGGTGGGCGTTGGGCCCTGTTGGTAAGGGTTGTAGCGGTTTTGGTTGCAGCCAAACTCCTGCAAAAAACAAATTTTGTTGTCCGGCGTCCATTTTATAAGGGACATCCCGTCAAATTCCTCTTGGCGGCCGTCTTGCATGGCGTTTTGGAAGCACCACTGCACAACCGTTTGGCTGCCTTTGTGGAAAAACTGCAAAATCTCCCATTTTAAAACCTTGCCGCGGGTGTTCCATTCGGCAAACCAGTGCTTTACAGCCTGGCGGCCTTGGTATTGGGGGCCCCAGCTTTCGATGTAGACAACATCCTCTGCAAAAACGGCGTCCATCCCCAAATCCTGCTGCTTTCGCCACATGGCAAACCACAAGCGTATAATGCGTTCTCTTTCGGGCATGGCACAGTCCCCCTTAGCGCGAAAGCGCCGCAAGCTGGTCAAACACCGGGCAAAGCGCATGGTAGGCTTTGTCAAAAATGGGGTAAAGCGCCTTGTAAACGCCGGCGTTTTGCGCATTTGGCAAAATGGTGCGCGTGGGCGGGTTAAAGCGGTGAATCACCTGGAAATTTTCAAAGGCACGCACCCCTACGCCCCCGCAGATAGCCGCCCCCATCGAGGTGGCTTCCTCCAAATACGCGGGCACTATCACCGGCTTTTGCCAGATATCCGCCAGAATTTGCAGCCATACATCCCCCTTGGCGCCCCCGCCGATGACGGTGATTTGGTCGATGGGTTCGTTTTTCTCAAAAATATCGATGAGGATTTTTAAATTGTACCCCACCCCTTCCAAAATGGCGCGCAGCATGTCGGCTTTGGTGGTGGTCATCTGCATGCCGATAAAACAGCCCTTAGCGTCAGGGTTCCAGCGCGGGGAACGCTCGCCCAGAAGATAGGGCAAAAACAGCAAATGGTTGGCCCCCGCCGGTGAGGAGGCGATTTCCCCGTCGATGAGCTGGTAGGGGTTTTTGCCCTGCTGGCGGGCTTTTTCCACCTCCATATCGCACAAATTGCGCTTGGCCCAGTTTAAGCTGTAGCCGGCGGTTTGCATGGTGGCGCAGGGGGTGTATAAATTCGGGTCCAGGTGCACCCAGTTAAAGGTGCGCATCTGCTCATCGTAAAAGGGGGAGGTGTCGGCCATGGAGACCCAGGAGGACGAGCCGATGACGTTGTAGGTTTTGCCCTTTTGCACAACCCCCGCCCCTACGCATGCGCAGGAGCCGTCGCCCCCACCGATAACCACCGGGGTGCCCTCGCACAAGCCGGTTGCCCGCGCGCCGCTTGCGTGCACAACCCCGGCAATGTCGGTGGAGGGGTGGGCCACAGGCAAAATCGAAAGCGGGATTTCCCAGGCGTCCAAAAGCTTTTGCGACCAGGTTTTGGTATTGATGTCAAACAAATTGGTGGAGGAAGCGTCGGAATAATCCGAAACAAATTCCCCGGTTAATTTGTGGATGATAAAATCCTTGGCGTGCAGCATTTTATACGCGCGTGCGTACACATCCGGTTCGTGGTTGCGCACCCACAGCAGCTTTGCCGCCGAATAGGATGCGCTAATGCGGTGGCCGATGATGCGGTAGGCCTCCTGCATGGGCACGCGCTCTTGCATCCAGGCCTCTTCTTTGGTGGCGCGGGTGTCGGCCCATAAAATCATGGGGCGCAAGGGCTCGCCCTGCTTATCCACCAGCAGGCAGCCCATCATCTGGGCCGAAAAGCTTACGCATAAAATGTCCTGGGGGTTTATCTTTGCCTTTTGTATAAGCGCCCTGGTGGAAGAACACACCGCCTCCCACCAGTCGTTGGCGTTTTGCTCCACCCAGTTGGGATGCGGGTAAAAGGTGGGGTATTCGGCCAGAACGCTGGCATACAAACGCCCGTCTACCCCATAAAGGGTGGCTTTGTTGCCGCTGGTGCCAAGGTCGTGCGCCAAAATGTACTGCATACTGCGTCCTCCTTATCGATGGCTGGGCAGGCTTTTCCCAGCCGTGTATTTGTAATTGACAATACATTACTATGTCTTTACAAAGAGTCTACACCATCCGCTTCAAAATTGCAAGAGGGATTTTGCGTTTTGCTTTTGGGCGGCCAAATCTGCCGGGGCAAAACCGCCGGCGCCAGCGGTGCCCGGTATGCCCGCCGCCACCCGCCAAACCTCCGCCAGCGGTACCCATATGCCCGCCCAAACCCCTCCGGCTCTGCGGTGCCAACCGGTTGGAGCATGCAACAAAAGCGGCCGCCGGCGTTGGCCAATCCTTTGGCAGGGGGATAAGCGCGCCGGGCCGTTTTGCGCCGCAATGGTTGTGCAAAGCGGGTTTTGCAGCACATGCTGTTGCTTGCGGCTTTTCTGGCGCGGCTTTGTGCCGGCCGGCGCCCTTGCCGGGTGCGCGCGTTGGTTTGCGCACAAACAAAACCGCAGCGGCAAAGGCAGGGCCATCCCCTGTTGCAGATTGAAAAACCCATGGGTTTTCCCCTTGCCTTTTTGGGCGGGTTTTGGCTTTGTAAAGCCCGATTTTTAGCAGGTTTGGTGTTACAAAGCGTTCCAAAAAAGAACATATGTTCCAATCATTCCCTGTAGATTTTCTATCTATGGTTGGGGTACACTTTTTTTAGAAAGCAAAGCCCCAAAAGGAGTATGAAGAGCGTATGCCCCGCGTGATTTTGCACAGCGATTTGAACAACTTTTATGCCAGTGTGGAATGCCTGTACAACCCCGCCCTGCGGGATAAACCGGTGGCGGTGTCGGGCAGCCCGCAGCTGCGCCACGGCATTGTGCTGGCCAAAAACGAGCTTGCCAAACGCCATGGGGTAAAAACCGGCGAGCCCTTATGGATGGCCGAGCAAAAATGCCGGGAAATTGTGTTTGTACCGCCCCATTACGAGCGTTACCTGCGCTATTCCAAGCTGGCAAAGGAAATTTATGTTTCTTATACCGACCAGGTGGAAAGCTTTGGCCTGGACGAATGCTGGCTGGATGTAACCGGTTCGGCCAAGCTGTTTGGCACGGGCAGGCATATCGCCGATGAAATCCGCGCGCGGATAAAAGAGGAGCTGGGGGTTACGGCCTCGGTGGGGGTAAGCTATAACAAAATTTTTGCCAAATTGGGCTCGGACATGAAAAAGCCCGACGCCACCACCGTTATTTCCCCCCAAACCTTCCAGCAAAGCGTGTGGCCGCTGCCGGTAAGCGACCTTTTGTATGTAGGGCGCGCCACCACCCAAAAGCTTGCGCGCTACGGCATACGCACCATCGGGGATTTGGCCCAGTCTCCCGCGCCGTTCCTGCGCCAGATTTTGGGCAAAAACGGCCAGATGCTCTGGGCGTTTGCCAATGGGATGGATACCTCCCCGGTGGCGAATATCACCGCCAAACCGCTTATCAAATCGGTGGGCAATTCCACCACCGCCCCGCGCGATTTGGTAAGCGACGACGACATCAAAATCACCCTTTGGCTGCTTTGCGAAAGCGTGGCCGCGCGCCTGCGCGAATACGATTTTGTCGCGTCTACCGCGGCCCTTTCGGTGCGGGACAATACCTTAAACTGGTTTGAACGCCAAGCGCCCCTAAAGCCGGCCAGCGCCAACGCCCGCGAGCTGTTTGGAATAACCTATGCCTTGTTTTGCCAAAACCGCCCCCAAAGGCCGGTGCGCAGTTTAGGGGTGCGTGCAACCGGCCTTTCGGTGATGGAAAACATACAGCTTTCGCTGCTGCCGGAAGAGCAGGGCTTGCAGCGCCAGGATGCTTTGGAACGCGCAGTGGATTCTTTGCGCAACCGGTTTGGCAGCCATGCCGTACAACGGGCCATTATGCTAAAAGACCCTTCCCTTTCCCATATAGACCCCAAAAACGACCATATTATCCACCCGGTGGGCTTTTTGCGCAGCTAAACGGCCGTTGCGCATGTGGGGCAGCGCCCTTGCAAGGCGCTGGGCAAAACCGGCCCCAGCGCGGGCCATGCGCTGCGCCTAGTGAAAACGCCCTGCTTTTTTAACAGCACGCCCAAACGTCCGCCTTAACAGGGCGTTATTCTTCCACAAAATGGATGCGGTGAGGGTTGTAGCGGTCTTGGGGGCGCACTTCTTTTTGGGGGTACCCCACCGGGATAATGGCAAAAGGTTCTATGCCTTCGGGCAGGCGCAAAATGGTTTTTACCATCTGCATGCGGTCATGTTCGGGGGCAATGCCCAGCCAAACGGCGCCCAGGCCCAATTCCACTGCCTGCAACAACAGGTTTTGGCAGCAAGCGCTCATGTCAATTTGCGCATATGGGGCAAAGCGCAGGGCGCTTGTGCGGTAACACGGCACAATGGCACAGGGGGCTTTTTGAGCAGGATAGGCATACGGGCTTACTTTTGAAAGGGAATACAGCAGCCCTTGGGACTGCACCACATAAAACTCCCACGGCTGCTGGTTGCCCGCCGAGGGCGCAGCCATACCGGCGCGCAGCAAAGAATCGATTTGTTCATTGGAAAGCGGTGTGGTTAAAAAATCGCGTACGCTTGCACGGGAAAAAATTGCATTCATCGAAACGGCCTCCTTATGGCAAAATGGGTATGTTTTTAGAATACACTAGCATGGGCGGCGGTGTCAAACCATCCAAAAAGCACTTACTTACCGAATATAGAGAAAATTTTACCCGTATTTTGCAAGTTGATAAAATACGCCGCGTACAATAAAACAAACCCCTTTTTTAAGGGGCAAAAGCTGTTTGCAAAGGAGTGTTTTGTATGATTCCCTGTAAGCAAAACTGCCCGCATTATCAAGAAGGCTGCCATAAAACCTGCGCAAGTTGGAAAACATACCAGGCCAAAAGCCGTATAGAGCGTCAGCAAAAGCAATCCTATTTGCAGTATTACAACCAGCTTTGCCAAACCATTATCCGCCAATGCCGCCAAAGCGCACAGCGCGGCTAAAAGCCATTGCAAAAATAGATAGGGCTTTTCTGCCCTTTTTTACCATGCATGTGCGCATGCTATGTCCCTGTTGGTTTGATATGGACAACTAGCACCGGCAGGAACTTTGCCAGGCTATGTGGGGAATACCGGTGAGAGCACCGCTGCACATCTGCGTTTGGATGTAAACACAAAAACATCCGCGCAATACTATGGAGACGGTTTTAACACATCCAATACGCTTAACCCTGTAAACTTTTCCCGGATGTTTCATTCCCCTCGCACTTACTGCGCCTACGGGGTTGCTGGAATAAAGCAAATGCAAAAGCCGCCTTACAAGGCGGCTTTTAGATTTACCGATTGGAGGCAGTCCCCCCGCTTTTATTGCGGGCCAAATGTCATCGAATGCGTGCTCCAGTACGCGATAGCGTCATCCTCCCGTTTTTGCGCTGCGATGTGGATAATTGCCTTCAGAATATCGTCCATATTCTGCGTTTGCAAAGGCCCGGTGGATGTTTGACCTATCTGCAGATAAAAGGGCGCGAAGGCAACCGTATACGCCGGGGTTTCATCTGTTTGTTTTTCATAAATGTGCACGCGGTACAAGCTGCCGAATTCCTCTCCTTCTGGTTCCCAGGGCGCCGGTTGGTTGTAGATTTTGAGCTTTTCCAACACCGATAAAATTTTTTGTATATCCTCAGCATCCTTGAACGCAGTGGATTCTCCCATTGTGCGGTCTTCAAAAACAATTTTTTCAATGGTCATTTCGGGCACGGCCATGCCCGGAATGTTATCATAATGGTAAGTTTGTGTGTCAGTGGTTGGGGGCGCTTCTTTTTGGTAGCTTACAAAACTTTCCAGTTGGTAATCGTCCTTGCCGGAATAGATTATCACCATTTCATGGGTTGTAGAGTAGCAGGCTTGTTTTGCCTGTTCCAGCTGGTCTTTGGTATAATCGCCTACCCCGGAATAAGAGGAAAAAGTGATTTTCAAGCGATTGGGAGAAAGCACCTGTACCTCATCGAGCAGGTAATATGCTCCAATGTTGATACCCCCAAGGCCGGTGGGAAAATAAAACATATCATCCTCCTTATGGTACCAAGTACCCTTTTTTAGTACATAGTCCCATAATTCATCGTCGACGATATAGTAATATTCCATAATTTTTCGCATATCCGGCTGTGGGATGGCAATCCGTTCAGCGGATGTATTTTGTGGGGGATAAATACCAGCTTCAAAAGCAGGGACACAGGCATACATCATCCAATAGTCAAGTTTGTAAGAGGTACCTGGCTCAAAGGGTACAGCATTGTATATCCCTTCCGGATAATCACAAGGCAACATCCCCATATACCGCCCAATGGCCCGCCACACCAGGGCAAATTCTTCTGGGGCTTCCTCCATTAAATGCTCGGTAAAATCATCCACGCCATATATCGGCGCTTCTGTGTATGTATTCTTGGAAGCATATAAAAACCACTCGCTTTGCGCCTTGGAAAAATCCCAGTTGGTAAAGTCTATTTGGCTGCCGCTTGCCGATGATGCGGATGCCGGCGCACTGGCACTGCCTGGTTCGCTTTGGCTGCTTATTCCGCTTGCCAAACCGCTTTCCCCTTGCCCGGGAGCCGAACAGCCGGCAACGCTTAAGCAAAACAGTACCCCCGCCAGCAAAAGGCAAATCGGTTTTTTCATATGCTCACCCCTTCGTTTAGGCAACCCATGCAAACCATGGTTTATTGGCGCGTGATTTCGTGTGATTTTATTTTACGCAATCCGGCGGCAGGTTACAAGCATGGATACGTAACAAATTGCAATAAAAAGCCGTTTTTCGAATATAACAATGTCTCTAGTTGTTGGTATTTCGTATCTTGCCAAAAGTGCAAATGTACAAGGCTTTTTATCCTGTTTAGAATAAAAGTGTATCGTAGGCAAGAGTATTTTAGGAAGGAGTATACTTTGGGGAGCCATTGCGCTCCCATTTACTTATGAAAAGCCAAGTGATACAAAAGAGGCCATAGCTATCAATGGGCAACGATATACCATCACCAACCTGGGTACAGGCTACAACCTCAACCTGTTTGCCGGCGGCACATCCAACGGCACCA
>CAJFVS010000087.1 GCA_904420505.1 Candidatus Alloruminococcus vanvlietii
GAAGCTGCCAATTCGTATACATTTAAAAATTTAAGCGCAGACCATACCATCCGCGTGGAATTTGGCAAAACCGTTGCCAGCTCTTCTTCCAGTAGCAGCAGCGGCGGCGATAACCCCTCCACCGGCGATGCCTCCAGCATGGGGCTGGGCGTAGCGGTGCTGCTTGTGGCGGCAAGCGCTTGCGCATTGGTGCTGAGCAAACGCAAATAAGGCTTTTTCATATTTTTAAAAGGCTTCCTTTTGGGGGCCTTTTTTATTGCTGCCGAGAAACCCTGTTTTGGCGGCGTTTGGGTTTTATGCGCGCCAGATGTGTTTTGGCCATGCCGATGTTCGGCGCAAAAAAGCTTGTAAAAAACCAAAACCCCGCCCAAATTGGCGAGGTTTTGATTCCTAATTGTATATTTCTCTTTTCATATTACAAAATTACCAAAATTTGCGATGCATCTCGGCAAATTGGGCGATTAAGTCTACCGCATTGTCCACCCCGATGGAGCCAGAATCCACGCAGAGGTTGTAGTTTTCAATCTGTCCCCATTTTAAGCTGGTGTAAAAGTTAAAATACGCCGCGCGCTTTTTATCGGTTTTAATCATCATTTCCAAGGCTTTTTGTTCGCTTAGGTCATACAGGCGGGTTACGCGTTCCACACGTTTTTGCCGGCTGGCTTGGATAAACACATGCACCGCGCAGGGGTCGTCGCGCAGCAGGTAATCCGCGCAGCGCCCTACGATCACGCAGGAACCCTGTTTGGCCGCATCGGTGATGATTTCCGACTGCAGCAAAAACAGTTTGTCATTCATCGGCAAATCCGGGCTTAAACGGCCGTTGGAGCCAAACCCATACATCCCCATGGAAAGCGAATACAAAAGGCTGTTGGTGGCCTTTTCATCGATGTTTTCCAAAATTTCCGAGCTAATACCGCTTTTTTTCGCGGCCAGCGCAATCAATTCTTTATCGTAGAAAGGAACGTTGAGCTTTTCTGCAAGTTTTTGCCCGATTTCATGTCCTCCGCTGCCAAATTGGCGGCTAATGGTAATGATGGTCTTATTTTTCATAGAGCTTCCCTCCAAACCAATAAATTTGTAGATTGTCGCTATCTTTAGTTTAACAAATAAATGTGATTTTGTCAAAACTAACATAAAACAAATTGTGAACAAAATAACAATTTTTGTTACATGCGGGCGCTCTTGCCTGTTATTCGGTTAATGCCGCGCTTTTGGCGCCTATCAAACCGGCCAAAGCCGATGGGCTTATCTCAATTTGCTGGCCGATTTTCCCTGCGCTTACCAGAATGGTTTGCTGAGAAAACGCGCTTTGGTCCAGCACGGTGACAAACGGCTTTTTCATACCAATGGGCGAACACCCCCCGCGGATATACCCGGTTACTTTGTTGATATCCGCCACATGAATCATCGCGACGGCCTTCTCCCCTACCGCTTTGGCAGCGGCTTTCAGGTTTAACTCCTTTGCCACCGGGATGACAAACACATAATAATTGCGGCTGGCACCCTGGGTTACCAGGGTTTTGAACACCTGCGCGGGGTTTTGCCCCAGCTTTTGCGCGACCGAAACCCCGTCGATGGCCCCGTCGCTGTGGTCATAAGAGTGGGTGCTGTAAGGGATTTTTTTGGCATCCAAAATGCGCATGGCATTGGTTTTTTGGGTTTTCATGGCGTGTATTTGCCCCTTTGCTAATATAAAATGGAAGTTACCATGAGTATAGCACGCACGGGTGTTTGCTGCAAGGGCAACGGCATTTTATAAACTATATATTGATAAAGCATTGCCTACGTGATACAATATATTGTATCAACTGGTGAAAACGGAGGAAGTAAGACTATGGAGATTTCCAACAATGCGCGCACCGTTTTGGAGCGGCGTTACCTTACGCGCGACGCCCAGGGACAGGTAGTGGAAACCGTGGAAGGGCTGTTCCACCGGGTAGCGCACCACATTGCCCAGGCAGACAGCGTTTATGACGCCCAGGCAGATACCCAAAAAACCGAACAAACTTTTTACGATATGATGACCCGATTGGAATTTTTGCCCAATTCCCCCACGCTTATGAATGCCGGCAAGCAGCTGGGGCAGCTTTCGGCCTGTTTTGTGCTGCCGGTGGGCGACAGCATGGAGGAAATTTTTGAAGCGGTGAAACAGGCGGCTTTGATTCACAAATCGGGCGGCGGCACCGGGTTTTCGTTTTCCCGCTTAAGAAGCGCGGGGAGCGCGGTCAATTCCACCGGCGGGGTTGCCAGCGGGCCGGTCAGCTTTATGCGGGTGTTCAACATGGCCACCGAAGCGGTAAAGCAGGGCGGCACCAGAAGAGGCGCCAATATGGGTATTTTGCGCATTGACCACCCGGATATTCTGGAATTCATCGACTGCAAGAAAAACAACCTCGACATCACCAACTTTAACATTTCGGTCGGCGTTACCGAAGCGTTTATGCAGGCGGTTTCCAAAGGGGAAGAATACGATTTGATAGACCCCAGAACCCATGAAGTGCGCGGCCAGTTAAACGCCAAAGAGGTGTTTGACAAAATTGTAGACGCCGCCTGGCGAAACGGCGAACCGGGCATTATTTTCTTGGACCGCTTAAACCGCGACAACGTCGTGCCCTCCCAGGGGGAAATTGAAAGCACCAACCCCTGCGGCGAACAGCCTTTGCTGCCGTATGAATCCTGCAACCTGGGGTCCATCAATTTAGGGCGCATGCTAAAGCAGGGCCAGCAAGGGGTGGAAATCGACTTTGACAAGCTCAAAACCACCATCCAAAACGCGGTGCATTTTTTGGATAACGTTATAGACGTGAACCGCTACCCGCTGGAGATTATTGAAGAAACCACCAAGAAAACCCGCAAAATCGGCCTTGGCATCATGGGCTTTTCGGATATGCTGTTAAAACTGGGCATCCCCTACAACAGCGACGAAGCGGTGGCGCTGGCCGAGCGGCTAATGGCTTTTGTAAACGACGAAGGCCACAAAGCCAGCCAGGAACTGGCCAAAACCCGCGGGCCGTTCCCGCTGTTTTATGAAAGCATTTATAAAGACAGCGCCCCTTTGCGCAACGCAACCGTTACCACCATTGCCCCTACGGGCACGCTTTCCATTTTGGCAGGCTGCTCTTCCGGGGTGGAACCAATTTTTGCATACGTGTATTTCCGCAACATCATGGATGGCACGCGCATGGCGGAAGTCAACCCCATTTTAAAGGATATTTTGCTACAGCGCGGGCTGTATACCGAAGAATTGATGGAAAAAATCGCAAACGAAGGCACCCTGGCCCATATAACCGAGCTGCCGGAGGATATCCGCCATGTGTTTGTTTCCTCCCATGATGTAAGCCCGTATTACCATATCCAAATGCAGGCGGCATTCCAGCGCCATTGTGACAATGCGGTATCCAAAACGGTAAACTTTGCCTACGACGCCACCCCCGATGACGTGCGCGAAGTGTATGAGCTGGCCTATACCCTGGGCTGTAAGGGCGTTACCATCTACCGCGATGGCAGCCGGGATTCCCAGGTGCTGAATATCGGCAAAGAACCCCCCAAAGAGGAAGCAAAACCAGACGCCTTTGGCAATATTCTGCCGCGCCCGCGCCCGGAAATCACCATGGGCTTTACCGAGCGGGTAAAAATTGGCTGCGGCAACCTGTATATCACCACCAATTACGATGAAAACGGCATCTGCGAAGTGTTCACCAACACCGGCAAAGCCGGCGGCTGCCCGTCCCAGTCGGAAGCGACGGCAAGGCTGGTTTCCATCGCTTTGCGTTCGGGTATTTCGGTGGAGGAAATCATCGACCAATTGCGCGGCATCCGCTGCCCGTCCACCATCCGCCAGCCGGGGCTTAGCTGTACCTCCTGCCCCGACGCCATCGCCCGCATTATCCGCAAGGTGGATGATTTTATCAAAAGCGGCAACGGCGAGCATGCAAACCTGCCCTCTGTGCCGCCCAAACCGCAAAAACCGGTCATCCCCGACCAGGGCACCAACCAGAAAATGTACAAATTCTGCCCCGAATGCGGCGAAGCGCTTGAACACGAAGGCGGCTGTGTCACCTGCCGTTCCTGTGGGTTTTCCAAATGCGGATAAATAGTTAAAAAAATACCCGAAGTATAATAGTAGAGGAGCATAAAGAAGTATTGCAACAATACTGACCTATGCCAAGTGAACGGGAAATAAGAAAACGCTATGTGAATGGACGAACCATTTGCATAGCGTTTTTTTGATTATTTCAAATTTCAGCATCCGCAGGATGCAGCCATCACCGAAGAGGACGATTTTAGGGGCTTGGGGTTATCCCTCAACGAGCGTTTTGGTGGGTAGAAAATCCGCCAAAATCGCAAACATGTACATGTTTGCATTGCTTGCCGCTTTCTCAGGAAATGAAAATAGCCAGCGGGGAAAAGTAGCATTTTCGCTCGCCGGCCTACTCTTTTTCAAATTTCCTGGAAAGCTCTGTCAGTTCCTCAGACAATCCCTATGTCTGGTGCAAAAGCATTTTATGATTGTAGTATAAGTATTGCAGGAAGTCAATCTTGCAAGAAAAGGAGGATAAATCTAATGAGCAAGAAAATTGTAATTTTGAATGGAAGCTCCCGCCGGAACGGGAACACTTCTACTCTTGTCAAAGCCTTTACGGAAGGGGCAGAAAGCGCTGGAAATACCGTAACGGAGTTCTTCCTTGACGGTATGGAAATCCACGGCTGTAAAGGCTGCTTTGGCGGCCACAGCAGTAAAGAATGTCCGTGCGTCCAGAAGGATGATATGAGCAAGATTTACCGGGCGATGAAGGAATGCGATGTGATCGCTATGGTGACACCGCTGTATTACTGGAATATGAGCGGCCAGATCCGGACTGCCATTGACCGCCTCTTTGCCCTTGAGGAAGGGCACGGAAATCTGCTTCGAGGACATGACCGTTCCTGCGCTCTCTTAATGGCTGCGGAAGGACACGGCTTTGAGGATGTGACCCTCTATTTTGACCATCTGATGGAACACCTGCGTTGGAAAAAACTCGACCATGTTCTCGCCGGTGGAGATATGGATATTGGCGACATCAAAGGCAAACCCGAAATTCAGGTTGCTTACAATCCCGGAAAATCCGTCTTTGCTAAATGACCTGCAAAACGGCATAGCCGAAGCTACGCTGTCTCCCGAAAACATTTTTATGCTGTTTTATGGGTGCCGCCCTTAGGCTCTGTGCTTTTTGGTTCCAAGTTGTTACAAATTACCCAACAAAACTCTTTTTTTACGCTCATAATGGGAAGTACCAAATGGGAAAGGAGTTCCAATTGGC
>CAJFVS010000088.1 GCA_904420505.1 Candidatus Alloruminococcus vanvlietii
AACTGGAAAAACAAAGACGAAATCGCCATTTACTATTCGCTGGTGGCGCAAAACAGCGCGGTGATTTTGGGCTCGCGCGAGGAATTCGATTTAACCCAGGGGCTTATGGGCGCCCCCCTTTCGGACGAAGAAACCGCCAAACACTGGCAAAGCTATGGCGCCAAAATTGTGGTAATTAAGCATGGCAAGCAGGGTTCCACCGCCTATGTAAACGACGGCAGCTCCTTTAGCATCAAGCCGTTCCCCATCAAGGCGCTCAAATCCTTCGGCGGGGGCGATGGGTATGCAAGTGCCTTTATATACGGGCTTATGGAAGGGTTGGAAATGATGGACTGCCTGGAGCTGGGCAGCGCGTCGGCGTCGCTTTTGGTGGCCAGCCACGGCTGTTCGCCCGATATGCCCAGCATTGAAAAGATTCGCGCATTTATAAAAGAATGCAAAGACCAATACGGCGAAATGGTAGCAAGGGGGTAACGTTATGTTTGAAACATTGCCATTTGACCAAAACGGGGAAAAAGTATTGTGCGCCCAGCACGGCAAAAATGCCCAGATGATGATGGATATTGTCATCAAGCGCATGAAAGCGGGCGAAAGCTTGACGATAAACGACCCCAAAAACGAAACCGCGGTTTTGCTTATACAGGGTAAGGTGCAGTTTGGCTTTGAGGGGCAGACCCATGAAGCCAAGCGGGACGACCCTTTTGGCGAGCTTCCCTTTGCCGTGCATGTTTGCAAAGGCGTTGTTTTGCAGGTAAAAGCGCTAGCTGACAGCGAAATCTGCATCCAGCAAACCGAAAACGAAAACACCTTCCCCAGCAAGTTTTATGCGCCTCAAGACTGCGACAACGCACATTCCTGCCATGGCAGATGGGAGGACTGCGCCAGGCGCGATGTGGTAACGGTGTTTGACTACCACAATGCGCCCTATTCCAACATGGTGCTGGGCGAAGTCATTCCCGCCAAAGGGCGCTGGTCCAGCTATGTGCCCCATGGGCATGAACAGCCGGAGGTATACTATTACAAATTCGATAAACCCCAGGGCTTTGGCGCCTGCTTTGTAGGGGAGAACGCTTATAAAATCCACGACGGCAGCTATGTGGCGGTGGATGCAAACCTTACCCACCCGCAGGTGGGCGCGCCCGGCTACCGCATGTACTACATCTGGATGATTCGCCACCTGCCCAACAATCCCTGGACCGACCGCGTAGACGACCCGGTCCATGCCTGGCTGTGGGACGAAAAGTAAGGGCGAAAACCGGCAATGGGGCCAAAGGGCATTTGCCCGCCGGTATGCCCCAAAAAGATTGACAAAACAACCGCCATTGTTTGTAACCAAATTGGAAAAAGCCTCCTTTTATAAGGGGGCTTTTTGCTATTTATGCCAATATTTGCCACATATCGTGCGTTTTTTATGAACGAAAGTAACAACTTCATAACAATTTGCAACATTCGTTGTAAGCGTGATGGTTTTGTGTTAAAGTGGATGTATATTGGAAATGTCTGAGGAATTTGCCATGAGATGCTACAAAATATGGCTGCTGTGTTTGGTGCTGTGCTTGTGTATGGCGCTTTTGTCCTGCTCGCAGCAGCCGTTGGCTTTGCAAACCTTGCAGGGCAACAATACCCCTTTGTCCGAGCTGCAGGTTTGTTTGCAGGTGGGCCAACAACAGGATATTCTGCTTACGCTGGACGAACAGGCCATCGGGGTGCAGGTGCTGGGGCTTTCCCCGCTGGCAGACGCCAGTGTGGACGGCAACATGCTGACGCTGGTGGGGAAAAAGCAGGGCAGCGGGAGCATCACCTTGAAAATAACCGGCCAAAACGGCCGTGAAAATACCATCGAGCTGCCTTTTGAAGTGCAATTGCCCAGCTGGGAATTTTTGATAAGCGAACAGGTGATAAACCCTGACGGAACCAAGTACACCCAGGCGGTTTTGAAGGATACCTTGCAGATGGAAAAGGGCAAAGCCACCTTTTTGCTGCTGGAGGGCGAAGGGGCAAGCTTTGACGTGCAGTGCGACGACCCGCGCATCACCGTGCAAACGGAAAACGATTTGGTCAGGCTGTTTGCCGAAGAAAACCTGGAAAACGCCCGCCTGACGATAACCGCACAAAAAGACGGCTTTGAAACCCTGCAAAAAACGTTGCTTATCACGGTGGGGGACCCGGCTTTGCAGGTGGATTTGAGCACCAGCAACCTGGATTTGCTGGAACCTTCCATGGAGCTGGATGCTTCGGGCGCTATAACGCTGAAAATTACCCCGTCCCAGGCGCAAATCACCGCCTATACCGATGACCAAAGCATTTTGTCCACCCAGGTGGTAAACAGCCATATTTTGCTGCATGCCAACGCTTTGGGCAAAACCACTTTGACCATACTTGCCCAAATGGAAGGCTATGCGCCTTACCAAACCCAGATAGAAATAGAAGTAACCGGGCCCAAAACCCCGTTTACCATAACCGAATCCACTGTGCGGGTAGAATCCGGCGGCCAGGTGCAAGTACCGTTTGAGCTGCAGCCGGGTGCGAGCCTGGAGCTGGAATACGACCAAACCCTGTTTTCGGTAACAAGGCAGGGCAGCGAGTTGATTATCACCGGGCTTGTCCCCGGGGAGGGTACCTTGCGCATCCGTGCGCGGCACCCGGAATACGCCGAGCGGGTGCAAACGGTAAAAGTGGCGGTAGAAAAGCCGGCCCTTGCTTTTGAAAACCTGCCCGAAACCCTGTCGGTGCAGCATGGGGGTTCGTATATGCTGCCGGTAAAAGTAAGCCAAAGCGGGGCGAAAATTTCGGTAATGGTCAGCCAGAATATTGCACAGGTATCGGTGGTGGCCGGGCAGGTGTATATTCAAGGGCAGTCGGCCGGGCAGGCGGTGTTGATGATTACCGCTTCCAAAGAGGGGTATGAAAGCGTTACCCAAAGCATATCGCTTTCGGTGTACAACCAGACGATGGAATGCCCCATTAGCCATGAAAGCATCACCTTGGTGGCCTTACAAAGCGAACAGATACAGGTATACCCGCCCGAAGGCTGCCGTATTAGCGTGCACAGCAACTCGCCGCTTATTTCCGCCAGTGTGCAGGGGAATATCATTACCGTGTACAGCAAAGGCGAAACCGGCCATGCGCAGCTTACCGTTACGGTGAGCAAAGCGGGGTATTACAACGTAAACCACACCGTAGAGGTGGAAATCATCGCGTAAAAAATGGCAAGGGCATACCCTGTGGGGCGTGCCCTTTTGTTTTGCCCAAAACAGCGCATAGTAGCATATCTGCACGCTTGGCAAAGGGCGTTTGCGGTGTGCCAAACACGCGCCGGCACACCGCAAGGCGGCAAAGGGCGCCAAAGCAGGGCCGCGTTTTGGTAAAGTTGCCGCATACCAACGGGAAAAACCACACTTATAAAGCAAGGAGAGAGCCGGCCGAAAAAGCAGAGGCAACACAGGCGGGTTGCTTTTTGCAAAGGCGTGGGCTATAATGGCATTTCTAGCCTTGGCGCGGCGCATGGCCCCTAAAACCGCATGCGCCAAAACACAGCCCGGTATTTGCCCGCCCGCAAAGGATGTACCGGTTATGCATAAGCTGTGCCAAAAGGTGTGTGTGCCGCTGCAGCTTGCATGGCTAAAACAAGCCATAACCCCTTTTGTTTGGGCAAATGCGTTAACGGCATTGTTAAAAGGGGCGCATGCATGTATACGGCTGCGGGGCGCCGGGGGATTTTGGAATTTTAATGGAAAGATGCGCCGGCAAAAGGCGATGGGAAAGGATGTGCACAAAGAATGCAAAGACTGGAAATCGGGCAATGGTGCAAAGAACTGCTGCAAAAGCTGCAAAACGGCTTTGGCAGCCGCCTTTGCTGTGTAGGGCTACAGGGCAGTTACCGCAGAGGGGAAGCCACCGAAAAAAGCGATATTGACATCGTGCTGGTTTTGGATACATTATCGGCAAACGACCTGCAGGCATACCGCGCGCTGCTGGCGCAAATGCCGTATCATCAAAAGGCATGCGGGTTTGTATGCGGCAAGCAGGAGCTTCTGCATTGGGCGCCCAGCGATTTAATTGCCCTTTACCACGACACCCAGGTGCTTTATGGCAGCCTTGGGTTTTTGCTGCCTTTGTTTTCCCAAAAGGACGCCGTTTTGGCGGTAAAGCTAAGCGCCGGCAACCTTTACCATGCATGCTGCCACAGCCTTTTGTTTGAAAACGCCATGCAAAACCTGCCCGCTTTGTATAAGCAGGCGTTCTTTTTAATCCAAACCTACCAATACGCCAAAACGGGGATGTATTTTGCCAGCAAGCAGGCGCTTTTGCCCCATTGCCAAGGCTTGTTGCAACAAATTCTGCAACAAACCCCTACCGGCGAACAACCCCCGGGTGCCTGCGGCGGGCAAACCCTGCAACAGTACCAGGCTCTGCTTACGTTGTGCGCGCAGCTTTTGGAGGAATCCTCCCAAATGGGGTAAAGCGCTTGACGGGTTGTATTTTGCAATTGCCCACGCTATACTAAAAATACGTGAAAATAAGGAGGAGACCGCTTGTATGCCTCTTTCGGTAGAGAGTATGGACTTTTTAATGGAAAACCGCCTGCAAAATTCCCGCGAGTGGTTTTTGGCACATAAAGCGCAATACCAGCAGTTTGTATTAACCCCGCTTATACAGTTGGTGGAACAATTGTACCCCAGCTTGTATAGCATCGACCCCAAATTGATTATTGAACCTAAAGTAAACCGCAGCATTTCGCGCATATACCGCGATACGCGCTACACCAGGGATAAATCCCTTTACCGCGAGCACATGTGGCTGGCGTTTTCGCGTGACCGCAAGGAACCCAATTGCCCGCCTGCGTTTGTGTTTGAATTCTGGCCCGACGGCTGGCGGTTTGGCTGCGGGTATTATTACATGCCCCCGGCTTTAATGCAGCAGGTGCGCGATATGGCATTGGCAAACGATAAGCGCTTTTTAGCCGCCCAAGCGGTGTTAAAACAGCACCCGGAATATGTTTTGGAAGGGGATACTTACAAACGCCAGCATTATCCGGATTATCCGCCGGATTTGCAATTGTGGCTAAACCGTAAGGATTGCTGTTTGGTGTGCAACAGCCGGGATTTTGATTTGCTGTTTTCGCCTTTGCTTAGCCAGACGCTTGCCAAAGGCTTTGCCCAAATGCAGCCGGTGTATGAATTTTTGCTGGCTGCCAGCCAGTTGTATCTGCACCAGTAGCGTTTGTTAAAAAACACCCGCCCCAGATGGGTTTTGGCACATAAAAGCATGGGGGATATCCTGCGTGTGCCGCCCCTTGAAAAACCTGCCTCCAAAAGGGAGGTACTTATACAAGCCTTTTGCACACGTCTCTTTTTGTTTTTGCACATGCGGCATAAGCCAAAAACCCAGGGGTTTGGCAGCACCAGGCCGGCAGCCGCTGGGGCAAAAGCGGCTGTGCGCATCCGCCGGCTCGCTTTTTAAAGGGAGGCCTATTTTGCCCACCCGAAAACCTTGCAAAACACCGGTTTTCGCTTTTGAAAACCGGTCTGTTTTTTGCTATACTGGTGGATGGAAAAAACCTTAACCATTTAGGAGCATGTTTATGGATATCAAACTCATTGCATTGGATTTAGACGGCACCACTTTGCAAAACGACCACACCATCTCCCCGCGCGTGCGCAAAGCGCTGGAAAGCGCCATGGAACAAGGCATTGCCATTGTGCCCTGCACCGGGCGCATGAAAGGAGGCATCCCCCAACCGGTGCGCCAGATAAATGGCGTGCGCTACTGCATTTGTTCCAACGGGGCAAGCGTGGTGGATTTGGAAAAGGATTGCTTTTTGTACCAAAACCTCATCCCTTTGGCACTGGCCAAGCAGGTTTTGCAAAAAATTATGCATTACAGCGCCTCGATTGACGTATACATCGACGGGGTAGCCTACAATACCCATGCCTGTTTGCAAAATATGGCGATGTTTGAAAAAGACCCTTTCCGGCTGGAATATGTGCTGCGTTCGCGCCGTGCGGTGGACAGTTTGGAAGAGCTGCTAAACCAAACCCAGCGCGACATTGAAAAATTCAACATCTCCTTTGCCGATATCGGCGAGCGCACCCGCGCCTGGGAGGAACTTTCGCGCCTGCAGGGGGTAAGCATCACCACCTCGATTGACAACGGCATTGAAATCAACCGCGACACCACCAGCAAGGCCGACGCTTTGCAGCATTTGTGCGAATATCTGCACATCCCGCAGGCACAGGCAATGGCCGTAGGCGACGGCCATAACGACCGCCAGATGCTGGCCTGGGCGGGGTGTTCGGTGGCGATGGGCAACGCAAGCGACGAGACAAAAGCCTTTGCCAAGCATGTAACAACCACCAACGAACAAGACGGCGTAGCCCTTGCCATTGAAACATATGCGTTAAAATAAACATGCACGCCCGCGTTAAGAGCATAGTTTTAAGAAGACAAACAGAGGGACAGCCGTACGACGTCCCCCATAAAAAGTTTCTTATTTTACCGCCCCGTTGGGCGGCGTTTGTAAAAAAACGCTGTTTTGCTATAAAACAGCCGCTTTACAGAAAGCATAGCAAATGGTTATTTGCCGCGCAGATGCATGCCGCAGGGCCACGGCCGGGCATGGATTGATGAAAAGCGTTGGCAAACGGGGATATCCGGCTTTTAGGCGCAGCGTGAGCATTTGGAAAAACAAATGCGGCAAAATAAGCGTGTATCTGGCCTAAAAAAGCCGCCGCAAGCTTATCATCGCTTGCGGCGGCGGGTTTACACGGCAAAACAGATGCCCGCTACAAACGCGGGCGAAACGGCGAAAGAAAAAGCTGAACCCGGAACGCGGATTGCGTCCAGGCTCAGCCTGGTCGAGGCGACAGGACTCGAACCTGCGGCATCTTGCTCCCAAAGCAAGCACTCTACCAAACTGAGCTACGCCTCGAAATCGTATATGTTTTTAAGCGGCGCCCGTTTTCCAACGGCGCTTGGCGCACACAAAGGGGTTGGCCCCCAAACACGCTTTTGCATAATGTTACAGCCGTTGGTTCATCCTCTTTACAATGCCAAAAGGCAAAACCTTTTACAAGCGGCCGTCCCTAGGGAAACAGCCTGTTTGAAAGATAAGCCTTTGCCCAAAAAAGACGATATCCGGCAGGGGGTACAGCCCGCGCCCGGCCCCAACCATTAAACGGCATTTTGGATGCAAAAAAACAGCGCGCAGCTTGTGTATACAACCAAACATACCCGGCCGGTACAAAACCTGCCCGCCGGCTGCATACAACGGCTACAATGCCCCCATATTATACGCGACAATCTCTTGTTTTGTCAAGAATTGAGGCGGAAATTTCCCCCTTTTCCTTGACTTTGCCCCCTAGGGGCTATAAAATTAAAAAGATACTAGGGAATTTAGACCTATCTGGAGGTTTTGTAAATGCTTTTGAACACCGAAAAAACCATGGATAAAATTGTAGCCCTTTGCAAAAACAGGGGCTTTGTATACCCCGGCAGCGAAATTTACGGCGGCCTGGCAAACGCTTGGGATTACGGCCCGCTGGGGGTAGAGTTTAAAAACAATGTAAAACGCGCCTGGTGGAAAAAATTCGTGCAGGAGAGCCCTTACAACGTCGGGCTGGATTCCGCCATTTTGATGAACCCGCAAACCTGGGTGGCCTCGGGGCATGTGGGCGGATTTTCCGACCCGTTGATGGACTGCAAAGACTGCAAAACCCGCCACCGCGCGGACAAATTGATTGAAGAGCAAGCTGGCTTTGAGCCCAACGGCTGGAGCGACGCGCAGATGATGGACTACATCAAAGAGCACGGCATCAAATGCCCCGAATGCGGCTCGACCAATTTTACCGATATCCGCAAGTTCAATTTGATGTTCAAAACCTTCCAAGGCGTAACCGAAGACGCCAAAAACGAGCTTTACCTGCGCCCGGAGACCGCACAGGGCATTTTTGTCAACTTTGCCAACATCCAGCGCACTACCCGCAAAAAGCTGCCCTTTGGCGTGGGGCAAATCGGCAAATCCTTCCGCAACGAGATTACCCCCGGCAACTTTATCTTCCGCATTCGCGAGTTTGAGCAGATGGAACTGGAATTTTTCTGCAAACCGGGCACAGATATGGAATGGTTCTTATACTGGAAAGATGCCTGCAAGAACTTTTTGCTCAATTTGGGCATTAAAGAGGAAAATATGCGCCTGCGCGACCACGAACAGGCCGAGCTTTCGCATTATTCCAACGCCACCACCGACATTGAATACCTGTTCCCCTTTGGCTGGGGCGAATTGTGGGGCATTGCCGACCGCACCGACTTTGACTTGACCCAGCACCAGAACCATTCGGGCAAATCGTTGGAATACTTTGACCCCGAAACCAACGAACGCTACATTCCTTATGTAATTGAGCCTTCTTTGGGGGCCGACCGTGTGGCGCTGGCATTTTTGTGCGAAGCATATGACGAAGAACAGGTGGGCGAAAACGACACCCGCGTGGTGATGCATTTCCACCCGGCCATTGCGCCTTTTAAAGCCTGCGTGCTGCCGCTTTCCAAAAAATTAAACGAGCAGGCAAGCGCACTGCATGCGCAGCTTTCTAAATCTTTTATGGTGGATTACGACGATGCCGGTTCTATTGGCAAGCGTTACCGCCGCCAGGATGAAATTGGCACGCCGCTTTGCATTACATTTGATTTTGACTCTTTGGAAGACGGCTGCGTTACCGTGCGCGACCGCGACACCATGGCGCAGGAGCGCATTAAAATAGAAGATGTACAGGCGTATATTGAAGCAAAAATCGCTTTTTAGCTTTTGAAAACGCCGGAAAATTTGTAGGAAACGAGGGATTGGTTTGGTTCGCAAAATCATCCGCATGATTTATCCGATAGTATTGTATGTGGGGCTGTTTGTCATTTATGAATCGGTCAACCGCTTTTATATGGGCAAATGGCTGGGCGACACAGGCGCCAACATCTGTGCGCTGGTGGTAATGATTGTTTTGGCTGCCCTTTGCCTGTTGCTTGGGTTTTTTAACACCCGCGAAATTGACCGCAAAAACCAACGCATTTGGTATATCGTGGGCGTTGCAGTGGTTTTGGCGGTATTGGTCCCCATTTTTTACATGATGCTTGCCAGATAAACACAAAGCCATTTGGCCTGCCAGATTTTGGCAGGCCTTTTTTGTTTGCAAGAACGCGCAAGAAGGTATACAAGAAGAGGGACAGCTTTTCACCAAATAGGCAACTTTTTTGTGCAAATCTACAAAAAATGCTGTTAAATAATTAACCTATTTGAAAAATATGATTACAATTGTATAATAAATTATGGTGAAGTTTTTGTCTATAGAATTGTATTTAGACAAAAGACAAACAGGGTGAGGGAGGCTAGATAAGTGTTTGGAAAAAAACAACAAAACCACATCAACAAACGTGGTGGCGTGCATGTTGCACATAATAAATTTACTGCAGAATCCGAATCGGTAAGGATGCCCATACCGGCACAGGTGGTAATTCCTTTGCGCCAGCATATTGGCGCGCCGTGCACTGCGCGGGTAAAGGTTGGCGATTTGGTAAAGGTAGGCCAGCTCATCGGCGACAGCGAGGGCTTTGTTTCCGCGCCCATCCACGCTTCGGTTTCCGGCAAGGTGACCAAAATCGGCGAGATGGTGATGCCCCAGGGCTTAAGCTGTGAAACCGTGACGATTGAATCCGACGGGCAGATGGAACCTTATGAGGGCGTAACACCCCCCAAAATTGAAAACCGGCAGGATTTTTTAAAGGCTATCCGTTCTTCTGGGCTGGTAGGCCTTGGGGGCGCGGGGTTCCCCACGCATGTAAAGTTAAACCCCAAAGATTTGGATAAAATCGATTATCTCATTGTAAACGGCGCCGAATGCGAGCCGTACATCACCAGCGACTACCGCGAAATGATGGAAAATTCCCGTTATGTGTACAACGGCATTTTAACGGCCATGAAGTACCTGGAAGTGGACAAAGCCATCTTTGGCATTGAGGACAATAAGCCCAAAGCCATAGAATTGTTTACCCAGATGTTCCAAGACCACCCGGGCGTGCAGGTAATGGCTTTGCCGGCATATTACCCCCAGGGCGCAGAAAAAGTGCTCATCTACAAAACCACCGGCCGCGTGGTAAAAGAAGGCCAGCTGCCCATGGACGCGGGCGTGGTGGTGATGAATGTTACAAGCGTTTCGGTGATGCACCATTACATACAAACCGGCATGCCGCTGGTGGAAAAACGCATCACGGTGGACGGAAGCGCTGTAAAAGAGCCTAAAAACGTAATTGTACCCATCGGCACCAGAATCGGCGATGTTATTGAATTTTGCGGCGGCTACAAAACCCCGCCCCGCAAGCTGTTGATGGGCGGGCCGATGATGGGCACCGCCTTGTGCGACGACAATTTCCCCGTGATTAAAAACAACAACGCCATCCTGGCGCTGGATAGCGAGGTTGTGCAGACGCAGGAGCGCGCCTGTATGCGCTGCGGGCGCTGCGTAAGGGCCTGCCCGATGAATTTGATGCCCTTGAATATCGACAAGTATTACCATGCGCGCAATGTGGAGGATTTAAAACGCTATTCGCCGCAGCTTTGCATGGAATGCGGGTGCTGTTCGTATGTGTGCCCGTCCAAAAGGAACTTGACGCAGACCATTAAGCTGGCCAAAGGCCTAGTCAGCCAGAAATAGGAGGGTGTTGGATGGAAAAGAAGTTGATTGTTACCCCGTCTCCGCATTTAAAAGCGCCCAAAACCACCAGCCAAGTTATGCTGGATGTGATTATTGCGCTTATGCCGGCGGTGATTGCAGCGGGGATTATTTTTGGGCTGCGCGCGCTGGTATTGATTGCCGTATGCGCGATGAGCTGTGTGGTATTTGAATACCTGTTTTGTGTGCTTTTGAAAAAGCCCAACACCACATCCGATTTGAGCGCTGTGGTGACAGGCGTGATTTTAGGGCTGAACCTGCCGGTTACGCTGCCCATCTGGATGGCGGTTATCGGCGCGTTTATTGCCATTGTGGTGGTAAAAAACCTGTTTGGCGGCCTGGGGCAAAATTTTGCCAACCCGGCTTTGGTGGGCAGGATTGTGCTCATGGTATCCTTTGCCGGGCAGATGACCCGCTGGGCCGAGCCGTTTTATTACAAAGCCTCCGAAGTGGTGACTACGGCCACCCCTCTGGCGGTTGTAAGCGCGGGCGAAGGGACTTTACCCAGCTATTTGGATATGTTTTTGGGCGTGCGTGCAGGCTCTTTGGGGGAAACCTGCGTGCTGGCGCTGTTAATCGGCTTTGTTTGGCTGGTGGCGCGCAGGATTATTAGCCCCATTACCCCTATTGCCTTTGTGGGCACCGTGTTTGTATGCTCCTGGCTTTTAGGGCTGGACCCGCTTATGTCGATTATGTCCGGCGGTTTGCTGCTGGGCGCCATTTTTATGGCAACCGACTATGCCACCACCCCGATTATGCCTGCGGGCAAGTTGATGTTCGGCATCGGCGCCGGGCTGTTGACGGTGTTGATCCGCAATTTTGCCGGCTACCCGGAAGGGGTATCTTTCGGCATTTTGCTTATGAATATCCTCACCCCGTATTTTGACCGCTGGACAACCAAAAAAGCGTTTGGAGGTGGCGAAAAATGACCACAAAAGATGTTGTGCGCGCATTTGTTACCTTAACCATTGTATGCGTGGTGCTTGCGTTGGTTTTGTCGGGCGTAAACGCCTTGACGGTGGACGCCATCTCGCAGATGCAGATACAGATTGCCGACGAATCCCGGCGGGAGCTTTTGCCCGAGGCAGATACATTTGAAGTGACAACAGACGGCCTTCCCGAAGGCGTTGTGGAAGTAGCCCGCGCCCAAAACGGGGCCGGGTATGTCATCCAAACCACTGCCAAGGGTTACGGCGGGGACATTGTGATGATGACCGCTTTTGACCAGGAGGGAAAAATTCTAGCCTGCAAGGTGTTGTCCAGCGAAGAAACTCCTGGTTTGGGCAAGCGTGTGGAAGAAGATGCGTTCCTTTCGCAGTTTAAAGGGTATGACGCGCCGGTTGAGGTTGGCAAAGAAATTACCAAAGTAACCAGCGCCTCAATTTCTTCCAGGGCGGCAACAAGCTGTGTAAACCTTGCCATTGAGGCATATGCCGCGGTGAAGGAGGGGTAAAATATGAAAAAACAAAGCTTATGGAAAGTATTTTTTAACGGCATTTTAAAAGAAAACCCCGTTTTGGTGCTGCTGCTGGGCACCTGCCCTACTTTGGCGGTTACCACCCAGGCGGTAAACGGCATTGGCATGGGGCTCGCGGCCACGGTTGTGCTGGTGGGTTCCAACGTTGCCATTTCGCTTATTAAAAAGCTGGTGCCCGATTCGGTGCGCATCCCCATTTACATCACCGTGATTGCGGCGTTTGTTACCGTTGTGCAGATGATTTGCGAAGCGTATGCTTACAGCGTTTACCAGGCATTGGGCATTTTCCTGCCGCTTATCGTGGTAAACTGCATTATTTTGGCCAGGGCGGAAATGTTCGCCAGCAAAAACTCGGTGCTGGCTTCGGCGGTGGACGGCCTTGGCATGGGCTTGGGCTTTACCTGCGTGCTGCTGGTAATGGGTTCTATTCGTGAAATTTTAGGCGCCGGCACTTGGTTTGGCATGCCTATTACCAACGGGGCCATTGACCCGATGGTATTCTTTATGCTTCCTCCCGGCGGGTTTTTTGTATTTGGCATTTTGGTGGCGTTGGTCAACCATTTTGGCACCAAACGCGGGCTGAAACCGAGAAAGTCGTTTGACTGCGACGCCTGCCCTTCCAAAAATGCATGCCAAAACTGCCAGTCTTGCAACAAGGAGGCGTAAAGGAATATGAAAGAAATTGCGGTTATTTTAGTCAGCGCCATTTTGGTAAACAACTTTGTGCTTTCCAAATTTTTAGGCGTTTGTTCGTTTTTAGGCGTTTCCAAAAGCACCAGCGCTTCGCTGGGCATGAGCGGCGCGGTTATTTTTGTTATGGTGCTGGCTTCGGCGGTTACCTACCCCATTAACATTTTGCTGGACCAGAACAATTTGGGGTATTTACGCACCATTGTGTTTATTTTGGTAATTGCCGCATTGGTACAGTTTGTGGAAATTGTCATTAAAAAATACATGCCGGGGCTGTATTCGTCGCTGGGCATTTACCTGCCGCTTATCACCACCAACTGCGCGGTGTTGGGCGTTGCGCTGTTGAATGTAGAAGAAAGCTATAACTTTATCCAGTCCATTGTCAATGCGTTTGGCGCGGGCGTGGGGTATACCATCGCCATTTTGATGTTTGCCGGCGTGCGCGAACGCATTACCAATGCAACCGGTATTCCCAAAGCTTTCCAAGGCGTGCCGATTACCTTGATTGCAGCTTCGATTGTTTCGGTATCGTTCTTTGGCTTTGCAGGGATTGTAGAAGGCCTGTTCCAATAAGGGATACTTGGAAAACAAAGGGAAAGGTGGTATGATTATGGAGAGCTTTTTGGTGCCTACCTTAATAATTGGCATCATTGGCCTGGTAGCCGGTATTATTCTGGCGGTTGCTTCAAAAGTGATGGCGGTGAAAAACGATGAGCGCGTAGACGCCATCAAAGAGGCGCTGCCGGGCGCCAACTGTGGCGCATGCGGTTTTGCCGGATGTGAAGATTACGCCAAAGCCATTGTGGAAAACGGCGCACAAATGAATTTATGCGTGCCGGGCGCTGCAAGCGCGGCTGCGGCGATTGGAGAGATTATGGGCGTGAAAGTAGAAGCCGCGGCGCCCAAAAAAGCGGTGATTTTCTGCACCGGCAACCGCGCGGTAACCAAAGACAAAATGCAGTACGAGGGTACCAAAACCTGTGCGGCCTGCTTTGCAACCTTTGGCGGGCGCGGGGAATGCTCCTTTGGGTGCATTGGCTTTGGCGACTGTGCGGCCGCTTGCCCGTTTGGGGCGATTACGGTAATTGACGACCTGGCGGTGATTGACCGCGAGCTTTGCGTGGGCTGCGGCGTTTGCGCCAAAACCTGTCCGAAGCATATTATCCATATGGTGCCGGCCGACCGGCCTGTTCAGGTGGCTTGTTCCAACCAGAACAAGGGCGCGGTAACCCGCAACCTGTGCAAAGAAGGCTGCATCGGCTGCAAAAAGTGTGAAAAAACCTGCGAGCACGATGCCATTCATGTGGAAAACAATCTGGCGCGCATTGACCCGGAAAAATGCACCAGCTGCGGCAAGTGCATCGAGGTCTGCCCGGTGGGCACAATTATCAACTTTGCCACCGTGCAAGGGGTGTGCCAAAATTTTGTGCGCAAAGAAGAACCCCAAAAGCAAATGCAAAACGCATAGCCGCTTGGGGGTAAAAATACCTATAAACAATACAGCCAACCGGGGCCTTTTTGCGAGCTCCGGTTAATGGTTTATAAACCCAGAACAGGAAAGGGAGTTGGGACAATGGCGGATTTTTTAGGGCGTACCTGGTGTGAGGTTTTGCTGGACAATTTGGCGTACAATTACCATGCGTTTGAACGCCTGGCAGGCCCATCCAGCGTGATGAGCATCATCAAGGCCGACGCATACGGCCATGCGGACATACCGGTGGCCCAGGCCCTTTACAAGCAAGGCTGCCGGCATTTTGGCGTGGCGGCTTTGGGCGAAGCCATTGCTTTGCGCCAGGCCGGGATAGAAGGCGAGATCCTGGTGCTGGGGCATACCCGCCCGGAATTGGCCGACAAAATGGCGGAGCTTTCCATTACGCAAACGCTTGTAAGCGCCGGTTATGCGCGTGCGCTTTCCCAGGCGCTGAAAAACTCCAACCGCCGCTTAAAATGCCATATCAAAGCCGATACCGGCATGAGCCGCATAGGGCTTATTTGTTACGACAGCCATTTTGAAGACGCCGTAAAACAGGCGATGGCCATTTTGGAGGACCCCAAGCTGGAAGTAACCGGCATTTTCACCCATTTTTGCGTGGCCGACGAACCGGAAAACCCTGTCTCGGTGGATTTTACCAAATTGCAGCATTCGCGCTATATGCGTTTTTGCAAGGCGCTGGAGGACAAAGGCTATTGCCTGGGCGCCAAGCATTGTTCCAATTCCGGGGCGATTTTGCACTACCCAGATTATAACCACGACATGATCCGCCCGGGCATTGCTTTATATGGACTATATGAAGAAGCGTGCGAAGAAAAGCTATTGCCTTGCCTGCGCTGGCTGACCACCGTTTCGCTGGTGAAGGAAGCCGCCCCTGGGCAGACTCTTTCTTACGGGCGCACCTACACCTGCCAAAAGCCAATGAAGGTGGCAAGTTTGTCTGTCGGTTATGCCGATGGGCTGGCGCGCGCGCTTTCCAACAAAGGCAGGGTGCTTATAAACGGCCAGTACGCCCCCATTGTCGGGCGCATTTGCATGGACCAATGCATGGTGGATGTGACCGGAATTGACGATGTAAAACCCGGCGATACGGCGGTGCTTATCGGCAAGCAGGGGGATAAGGAAATCACCATGCAGGAAATGGCAAAAGATGCGCAGACCATCACCAATGAAATTGCAACCCGCATTTCCAGGCGGGTGCCCCGCGTGATGATGCAAAACGGCAAGGTGATTGAAGTGGTGCATTACCAAAAAGATATTGAATAAAGCTATAAAAGGCTGCTTGGCAGCCGATGCGGTTAAGCCGTCCCTTTTGGGGCGGCTTTTTTGCGTATGCGCTAAAATACGTTTTTGCAAGGCGCCGCTATATACGGCCTGCAACCCTAAAGACAGGCGCCGGGCAGCAAAAGGCCGCCTTTAACAGTAGGGCGGCCAAACCCATGCGGAAAGCGGAGCGGGCAGAGCTTTGCTTAAAAATGGGCTTTGGCGTTTGCATGCAAAATTGCCCCAAAGCCGCAAGGGCCAAACCGGTGGAAAACACATGCAAAATACCGCGCCGCACATGGCGCCTGGCGGGCCTTGCCGGATGGTTTTTGCGCTTTATGCGGTTTTTCCCCAAACCGTGGCAAAGCGTATGGGAATGCGAAAAATTTTGCTGCCGCCCTTGTAAAACGCTTGGCTGTGTACGATAATAAAACCAAATAGTACATTAAAGGAGAAAACCATGCCAGAACAACAAGAAATAACCCGGCGCACCCTGCTTGTGGGGGTGGATTTGGGGCTGTACGATATGGAAAGCTCGTTAAAAGAGCTGGAAGAACTGGCCAAAAGCTGCCAGCTGGAGGTAGTAGGCGCGATTAGCCAACGCAGGGAAGCATACGATGCAGCCACCTGCATTGGGGAAGGAAAGCTGGAGGAAATCAAAGCGCAGGGGGAAGCTTTGCAGATAGAGCTTTTGGTATTTGACTGCGAACTGACCGGCGCGATGCTGCGCAACATCGAGCGCATCACCGGTTTTTCGGTGATTGACCGCACCATGCTTATATTGGATATTTTTGCCCAGCGCGCCCGCACCGCCGAAGGGCGCCTGCAGGTGGAGCTTGCCCAGCAGCGTTACCGGCTGCCTAGGCTTATTGGGCTGGGGCAGGCGCTTTCGCGTTTGGGCGGCGGCGTGGGTACGCGCGGCCCGGGCGAAACCAAGCTGGAAGTGGACCGGCGGCACATCCACCGGCGCATTTTGGCGCTGGAAGGCCAGCTAAAAGACGTACAAAAGCGCCGCCAGCTTTTGCGTGCACGGCGCAAAAAAGAAGATGTGCAGGTAGTGGCAATTGTGGGTTACACCAACGCGGGCAAATCCACCCTGTTAAATTACCTGACCGACGCGCATGTTTTAAGCGAAGACAAGCTGTTTGCCACTTTGGACCCCACCGCCCGCGCGCTTACTTTACCGGATGAGCGCAAAGTTTTGCTGGTGGATACGGTAGGGTTTATAAGGCGGCTGCCCCACCATTTGGTAAAGGCGTTTTCTTCCACGCTGGAAGAAGCCCTGTATGCGGATTTGATTTTGAATGTATGCGATGTATCCGACCCGGAATGCATGGAGCATTTGCAGGTGACCAACCAGATTTTAAACGATTTGGGTGCCGGGGATACCCCTAAGCTGGTGGTGTTTAATAAAATCGACCAAGCCGACCTTTCGCATTTGCTGCCGGATAAGCACGCGGTGATGATTTCGGCCAAAACCGGCCAGGGGATGAACACCCTTTTGCAAAAAATTGCCCAAACCTTGCCGCCCACCCAGCGCCGCGTGCGCTTAAAGCTGCCCTATAACCAGGCGGGGCTTTTGTCCCAGATACGGCGAAACGGCAAGGTGCTGCAGGAAGCATACGCGGAGGATGCGATTTGGGCCGAGGTTTTGTGCGATGTAAAACGGCTGCATCTGGTGGAAAGCTACATCACCAACGAACAGCCCGGCAAACAGGAATAGGGTATGCATCTGTTTTGTATATTATTGCATAATGCTTGCCTGCAAATTGGCATGTATATCCCGGTTAAACACAGAAAAAGAGGGATCGAAACCGCCTATAAACAGCCAAAAACCATAAAACTAACCGCAAAGCGGACGCAAAAAATAGGCAATGCTCCAAAAATGCGGTTTTATGAATAGTTATTCAAAAAAACCTTGATTTTTGCGTAATAGCGTGTATAATTATAACCACGATATCCCGTTGGCGCCGGTACAGGCCGGCAAAGCCCGCACAAACCGGGCGGTATTTGGAAAAAACAGGAGGGCATGTTTATGCAGAACATCAAAAAAGTAGTGCTTGCTTATTCGGGCGGCTTGGATACTTCCATCATCATTCCGTGGCTGAAAGAAAATTACAACAACTGCGAGGTTATCGCCGTGGCGGCCGACGTGGGCCAAGGCGCCGAACTTTCCGGGTTGGAAGAAAAAGCCAAAAAAACCGGCGCTTCCAAGCTGTACATTTTGGATTTGAAAAAAGAATTTGTAGAAGATTTTATTTTCCCCACCATGCAGGCGGGCGCTGTGTATGAAGAAGATTATCTGCTGGGCACCTCTTTTGCGCGGCCGGTTATCGCCAAACACATTGTGGAAATTGCCAAAAAAGAAGGCGCCGACGCCATTGCGCACGGGTGCACCGGCAAGGGCAACGACCAGGTCCGGTTTGAGTTGACCATCAAAGCTTTTGCCCCCCAGATGAAAATCATCGCCCCCTGGCGGGAATGGACGATTAAATCGCGCGATGAGGAAATCGACTACGCCGAAGCAAAAGGCATCCCGCTGCAAACCACCCGGGAAAACAGCTATTCCAAAGACAAAAACATCTGGCATCTTTCCCACGAGGGCCTGGATTTGGAAGACCCCAACAACGAGCCCCAATACGATAAAATCTTAGAGCTGGGCGTTAGCCCCGAAAAAGCGCCCGACTGCCCCACCTACATCACCCTGGATTTTGAAAAGGGCGTGCCGGTGAAGTTTAACGGCCAGGCCATGGGCGCGGTGGAACTTCTTCAGGCGCTTAACCAGGTGGGCGGCGCAAACGGCATTGGCATTTCCGATTTGGTGGAAAATCGGCTGGTTGGCATGAAATCCCGCGGGGTGTACGAAACCCCCGGCGGCGCCATTTTGTACCATGCGCACAAGGTGCTGGAAACCCTTTGCTTAGACAAAGAAACCCAGCACTACAAACAGCAGATCGCTTTAAAATTTGCCGATTTGGTTTACAACGGCCAGTGGTACACCCCCTTGCGGGAAGCCCTTTCCGCCTTTGTAGCCAGCACCCAGCAAACCGTAACCGGCACGGTAAAATTAAAGCTGTACAAGGGCAACATCATCAACGCGGGTGTACAAAGCCCCTATTCGCTGTATGACGAAGACATCGCCACCTTCTCGGCCGACGAAGTATACAACCAGAAAGACGCAGCGGGCTTTATCAACCTGTTTGGCTTGCCCATTAAGGTAAAAGCTATGCTGGACCAGAAAAACCAAAATAAATAAACAAACGCAACATCCTCCTGCGGGGCGACTTGCAGGAGGACTGCCATTTTTGCCAGAAATTATACAAATAGGCATATTTTTGGAGGAAATAACATGAAGTTGTGGGCAGGACGCTTTACAAAAGAGGAAAATGCGCTGGTAAACGATTTTAACGCATCCATTTCGTTTGACTGCCGCATGTACAAACAGGATATTCAAGGCTCGATTGCCCATGCAACCATGCTGGGGGACACCGGTATCATTGAAAAAAGCGAAAGCGAAAAAATTGTGGCGGGCCTAAAGGAGATTTTGGCGGACATTGAAAGCGGCAAGCTGCCTTTTGACTGGCAGGCCGAGGACATCCACATGTTTATAGAGGCCGAGCTTACCCGCCGTTTGGGCGAAACCGGCAAGCGGCTGCACACCGCCAGAAGCCGCAACGACCAGGTAGCGGTGGATATCCGGCTGTATTTAAAAGAGGAAATTAGCCAAATCATGGCTTTGGCCCGCGCGTTTATCGCGGTGCTTTTGAACAAAGCGCAGGAGCACGCCGGCACCATCCTGCCGGGGTACACCCATTTGCAAAGGGCGCAGCCCATCACCTTTGGGCACCATTTGCTGGCGTATGTGTTTATGCTGCTGCGGGACATCGACCGTTTGCAGGACTGCTTAAAACGCATGAATGTAATGCCGCTGGGGTCGGGCGCTTTGGCCGGCACCACCTACCCGATTGACCGCTTCCAAACCGCCGGGCTGCTGGGGTTTGACAGACCCTGCGAAAACAGCCTGGACGGGGTATCCGACCGGGATTTTTGCATCGAGCTTGCAGGCGATTTGTCCATTTTGATGATGCACCTTTCGCGCTTTTCCGAGGAAATTGTGCTGTGGTGCTCCTGGGAGTTTAAATTTATTGAACTTGACGACGCCTTCGCCACCGGCTCTTCCATTATGCCGCAAAAGAAAAACCCCGACGTGGCCGAGCTGATTCGCGGCAAAACTGGGCGGGTGTACGGGGATTTGACCACCCTGCTTTCGATGATGAAAAACCTGCCCCTTGCCTACAACAAGGACGCGCAGGAGGACAAACAAGCCATTTTTGACGCGGTGGACACCGTAAAGCTGTGCTTAAAAACCGTAACCCCCATGGTAGACACCATGCGCGTTTATGAAGAGAACATGAGCCGCGCTGCCGCCAAAGGGTTTATCAACGCCACCGACTGCGCGGATTTTCTAACCAAAAAGGGGCTGCCTTTCCGCGATGCGTACAAAATTACCGGCCAGATTGTGGCCTATTGCATAGAGCAGAACAAAACGCTGGAAACCTTAAGCTTGGACGAATATAAAGGGTTTTCCCAGGCGTTTGACCAAGATATTTTCAAAGCTGTGGATTTGAACACCTGCGTGCAGGGGCGCCTTTCTTACGGGGGGCCCAGCCGCCAAAGCGTAGAAAAACAAATCGAGCTTGCCAAAAAGGCTTTGCAGCAAGGGGAGTAACGAGATGGAAAAAATCAAAGCAGGCGTCATAGGCGCCACAGGGTATGCGGGGGTAGAACTGGTAAGGCTTTTGCTTAGCCACCCGAATGTAGAATTAGCGGCCATTTCCTCCAAAAGCTTTGAAGGGCAGGATATCGCCGATATTTACCCTTCTTTGCACAACATTTTGCAAATGGTTTTGTGCGGGCAGGAAGAGACGATTCAGAAAAGCGACGTGGTGTTCGGCTCGCTGCCGCACGGGCTTTCGGAGCAGTTTGCCAGAATGTGCGTGGACCAAAACAAAGTGTATATCGATTTGGGCGCGGATTTTCGCTTGTACGACGAAGCCGACTACCAGCAATGGTATAAGCTAAGCTATAACGACAAGGCTTTGCACGAGCTTTCGGTTTACGCCATGCCGGAGGTAAACCGCGAGGAAATCAAAGGCAAAAAAATCATCGGCAACCCCGGGTGCTACCCCACCTCCATTTCCTTGGGGCTCATGCCTTTGTTAAAAGCGGGGCTCGTGGAAGAAAACAGCATCATCATCGACTCCAAATCCGGCGTAACGGGCGCGGGGCGCGGCCTTAGCCAAAATACCCATTACCCCGACTGCAACGAGGCTTTTTCGCCTTATAAAATTGCTAGCCACCGCCATACCCCGGAAATCGAGCAGAATTTAAGCCGTATGGCCGGCAAAAAGGTAACGGTAACCTTTGTGCCGCATTTGCTGCCGGTAAACCGCGGGATTGTTTCGACCATGTATATGCGCTTAAAAGAAACGCAAACATTGGCCAAACTGCATGCGCTGTATGAAAGCGCCTACCAAAACGAGCCGTTTGTGCGCGTGCTGCCCCAAGGGGAAATTGCCAACTTAAAGAATGTAAAATACTCCAACTACTGCGATATTTCTTTGCACCTGGATGAGCGGACAAACCGCGTGATTGTGGTAAGCGCCATTGACAACATGGTAAAAGGCGCCGCGGGCCAGGCCATACAGAACATGAACCTTGTGTTTGGGCTTCAGGAAACCACCGGGCTTATGATGATTCCCCCGGCATTTTAAAAAAGGAGAGGAAAAGGATGGCGAATATACAAATTGTAGAAAATTCGGTGGTGGCGCCCAAAGGGTTTGTATCCTGGGGCCTGCACAGCGGCATGCGCAAAAACACCGAGAAAAAAGACTTGGCCTTAATTGCTTCCAAAGTACCGGCCACTGCTGCCGGCTGCTTTACCAAAAATAAAGTAAAAGCGTCCCCCATTTTGGTGTGCCAGCGCCATTTGCAAAACCACAAAGCGCAGGCCATCATCTGCAACAGCGGCAACGCCAACGCCTGCAACGCCGACGGCGAGGAAAAAGCCATCATGATGTGCAAGCTGGCCGCCAAAGAACTGGAACTTGACCCCCAAGACGTGCTGGTGGCCTCCACCGGGGTGATTGGCCAGCCGCTGCCCATTGAACCGGTTGCTTCCTCGATAGGCGAGCTTGCCAAAAGCCTGGCCAACACTAAGGAAGCCGCCCAATCCGCTGCCGCAGCCATTATGACCACCGATTTGGCGCCCAAAGAGATTGCGGTTTCCTTTACTTTAGGCGGCAAAGAGTGCAAAATGGGCGGCATTGCCAAGGGCTCGGGGATGATTCACCCCAACATGGGCACCATGCTGTGTTTTATCACCACCGACGCGGAAATTGACGCGGCCCTTTTGCAAAAGGCGCTGCTTTGCTGTGTGGAGGATACCTTCAACATGGTCAGCGTGGACGGGGATACCTCCACCAACGACACGGTTTTGGTGCTGGCAAACGGGCTGGCCGGAAACGAAAAAATCACAGCCGAAAACGAAGATTACCAAACCTTCTGCCAGGCTTTAAAAACCGTGTGCAAACACTTGGCCAAATGCATTGCCAAAGACGGCGAGGGCGCAACCAAGATGCTTGAATGCAAGGTTTTGGGCGCGCCGGATACAAACTGTGCCAAGGTGGTGGCCAAATCGGTGATTTGTTCGAGCTTATTGAAAGCCGCCATGTTCGGGG
>CAJFVS010000089.1 GCA_904420505.1 Candidatus Alloruminococcus vanvlietii
CGCAGAACCAGGAGCCTTACCGCTTTGCTATTTCCCTAAACGACCGCACCACCTGGATTGTGGACGACCAGGGCAACGATTATGGGGAGTATTCGGTTGAACAAGCGAATTATATTTGCTATTTGTACGATATATTAACCGGCCAGCCGCGCTACATCTCCTATCTGCGCACCGTCAAAACCGGCACGAATGAATACGGCTACCCCATCACCTCCAACGAATACGCCTTGCTGGATTTGCAGGGGAACATGCTGGAGGATTGGTCTACTACCAGCTACGAAAGCGCCTTTGGCGATTTTGTAGTGCGCTGCGGGGTGATGTATACCGGCAATTATGCGGGCGCAATGTATGTAGACGACCCCGAATACGCTTTGTACAACCCCAAAACAAAGCAGGAAATTTTACAAGACGTGTATTATTTCGATGTTTTGCCAAACGGCAATTTGCTCGCCTCCAACCACCTGGACCATGTTATGGGCATTATCGACCAGCAAGGGAATGTGGTGTCGGGTTTTCCCTGCCCGGAACCTTATACCCTGCCGGAAGTCTTCGGCGACTGGATAAGGGTGCAAAAATATAACGAAGCCGGCGACGCATTATGGTATGAAGCCTATCTTATCGACCAGGACTATACCCTTCATGCAACAGCCGACCGGTTCAACCCCGCGTTTGCCTTTGGCGGCAACGCAGATTTTATCTGCCAGATAGACCAGGATATCTATTCCATATTGGACGCCAAAACCCTGCAAACCCTGTACACCGCCCCCGAGGGGTATACCATCACCTATTTTGACAGCGAGCGCGTCATTCTGTGCCAGCAAGATGCACAGGGGAGAGATTTGCCCCAGTATGGCTACAGCCTTATCGATTTAGAGGGCAACACCGTGCTGGAGGGATACGATTACCTCAGCTCGGTGCATAATATGTACGCAACCGAGCCTTCACAGGAGGATTCCCCGGTGTTTTTCGGCCTTTTAGGCAAAAATGTCTACCTGTTTAGCCGCGAGGGGAAAATCCTTTTCTTCAATACCCTGCTGAATATGACCGGCGCCTATCCCATAGGCTACGGCTTTTTTCGATATTTCGTGGTTGACAAAATTGCCCAGCAAAACTATGAGGGCGTGCTGGGGCCGGACCTGCAAATCCTCATCCCGGCCGACCGCTACCAGAGTGTGGAGTGGATGTCCGAATATGACCCCAAGGAAGTTACCTATCCTTATTTTAAATGCTGGTGTTATTCCGGCGGCAATTATATCGACGTTCGCGACACCGACGGCGACATTGTTCTCTCCCGGCTAAAAGATTTGCAAAACTATCGTGGCAACGCTTTGGCCGTAGAAAGGGGATTTGACATCGGTTTGATGGATTACAACGGCAACTGGATAATCAAACGCTCTATTTTTTCTTTCCTAGAAGACGAATAGCCCAATAAAGGAGGCATATTTATGAAAAAGCGTTTTCCCCTTACGCATCTGTTGGCGCTTGCCCTTTGCATTTGCCTGCTGTTTGCTTTAGGCGCCTGCCAAACCCCGCTGGATTCCCCGCAAAGCGGGCAAACAAGTTCCCCTGCCACCTCTTCCCAAACCACTTCCCCGCCGCCGGGGGGCAGTTCCATGGTAGAGCCGCCCCAACCGGTTATCTCCGGCGTTACAGCGGAAAATTTCCCCCGTATCGACGGCTCCACCGCCAACCTGCCGTTAATTGCCCAAGTTTACGCCACCGTATGCGATGTAAGCCTGGAAGAAGCCCAGACAATGGTGAACACCAACGGCACCAGCAGCGCCTGGCGCAATCTGGTATATGACGAGTGCGATATGCTTTTGGTGTACGAAGCGGCCGAAAGCGTGCAAAAAGACATCGAAGCATCCGGCGTGGAATTGGAAATCACCCCCATTGGGCGCGACGCGCTGGTATTTTTGGTAAACGCCCAAAACACATTGGACAATCTCACCCAGCAGCAGCTCATCGACATCTACACCGGCAAAGTGACCGACTGGAGCGAGCTGGGCGGCCAGGCAGGGGAAATCGCCCCCTTTCAGCGCAACGCCGAAAGCGGCAGCCAAACGCTGTTTTTAAAGCTGTTGATGAAGGATATCCCCCCCATGCAGGCCCCTACCGAACTGGTGGAGGGGATGATGGGCGCTTTGATTGACGCGGTGGCCTCTTACGATGGTTCGGGCGGGGCCATTGGCTATTCGGTATACTACTATGTAAACGAAATGTACCAAAACCCCGATTTAAAACTGCTTTCGGTCGACGGGGTCGCTCCATCGGCACAGAATATTCAAAACCAAACCTACCCGCTGGTCAACGATTTTTACCTGGTCATCCGCGCCGACGAGCCCGAAGGCAGCCCCACCCGCCTGCTGCGCGACTGGCTTTTGTCCCAATCGGGCAGCGAAGTGCTGGCAAAGGCCGGGTATGTGCCGGTAAATTAACCTGCGCTTGCCTGCTGCGTAGGGCGCGGCGTGAAAAACCGCCCGCCGCCCGCAAGGTGAAGCACTCACAGTAAGCCCAACTGTTTTCCCCTGCCGGGGTAGCCCCAAGGCAGGGGATTTTTATGCCCGCGGCGCCATTTTCCCCCACAGGCTATGGCAGGGCACGGCACCAAGCCGTATTTTGCCCGCAAGGCCCAATGGCAAGCCCACTGCAAACCACCCCCATCTGGGGGCTAAGCCCGCGGACAGGGGTGGTTTGGCCATGCCAAACGCGCCGGGGGCCAATCCTCGCCGGGCAGTCTGGCAAGCAGCTAAAAAAGCAAGCCGGCAGGCCCTGGCTCGCGCCCTTTTGCCCGCCAAAATTGCCCCGCGCCTTCGCCCTTACCGGTATGGGCATTTTGCCTGGCCAACCAAATGGCGCGGCTGTGGCATTGCCCAAAATAAGAAACCGGTTTCTATTTATTTTTCATAAACCAGGCCCATGGTTTGGCCCAACACAAAATTTGCGTTTGAAAAAGCCCCAAGACCCTGCTATACTAAAATGCAAATCGTTCTTTTTGGATAAAATTTTATAGAAACGAGGTCTTGGCATGCAAGCAAAAAGTTTTGATTTAATCACCCTCGGTGAAATTATGCTGCGTCTTTCCCCACCGCATGGCGAGCGTTTGGTACGCGGCGACGTATTCCACAAAACCGCCGGCGGCGCGGAATTAAACGTGGCAAGCGGGGTCTCGCTGTTAGGGCTTCGCACCGGCATCATCTCCAAACTGCCGGATAACGAAATCGGTACCTATGTTAAAAACCGCATCCGCTTTGTCGGGGTATCCGACGACTACCTGGTCTGGGACAGCGACCCCGGCGCGCGCCTGGGGATATACTATTACGAAAGCGGCGCCGCCCCGCGCAAACCCGCCATTGTGTACGACCGCAAATACGCCTCCATCAACCGCCTTTCTTTGCAGGAAGTGCCCGAACAGGTATATGCCGATACGCGTATGTTCCATGTGTGCGGCATCACCCTTGCGCTAAGCGAGCCGCTGCGCGAACTTACCTGCCAGATGATTGCCAAATTCAAAAACGCAGGGGCAAAAATTAGTTTTGATGTAAACTACCGGGCCAACCTGTGGGATGAGGACACCGCGCGCAAGACCATCCAGCGCATTTTGCCGATTGATATTTTGTTTGTCTCCGAAGAAACCAGCCGCCGCATGTTCCAAAAAACCGGCGATTTGCATGACATTATGCAAAGCTACTGCGAAGAATACGGCGTAAAAATGGTGTGCACCACCCAGCGCACCGTAATAAGCCCTAAAAAGCACAATTTTACCTCGGTGATTTACGAGCACGCAATCGGCAAATTTTACACCGAAGCCCCTTATGAAGACATCGACGTGGTCGACCGCATCGGTTCGGGCGACGCCTATGTGGCGGGGGTATTGTTCGGCCTGCTAAAATATGCAAGCCCCCAAAAAGCCCTGGCCTTTGGCAATGCCACCAGCGCGGTAAAAAACACCATCCCCGGCGATTTGCCCTCATCGGATTTTAAAGAGATTTCGCGCATTATCAAAGCCCATTCCGTGCAGGGCCTGCAAAGCGAAATGGACCGCTAAAGTATATCCCAACGCCTTTGGAGCAGATGGAACCCCCATCTGCTCATTTATTTTTCACATTTGCAGCACCAATCGACATAGATGCGCCGCTGTACAGTTGTGCATATATAAGGTATATCTTTGCATTTTTGGCATGGATGGAAACGCAATTATTTCAATTCTTATTTTTTAGCAATGTTTCAGGCGGTAAACCCTTATAAATAGCGCTCTTTTAATTTTTTATAGGAATTGATTAATAGAAAAACAGCCTCTGTCGCATTAATTAATTAAAGCAAAAAGTTTGTAAAAAACAGAAATTTTTTACACGTATTTTGTATAAAAAACCATAAAACCATCCGCTTGTTAAAGGTTTTTTATGGGGAACTGTTGAATTTTAGCCAGTGTTGCAGTATAATAGTAAACAATCTTCAAAAGTAAGAAGAGGAGGTCAAAAAAATATTATGAAAAAAGTCTTAGCAATCGCCCTGTGTTTGGTGCTGGCGCTTACCATGTTTGCTGCTTGCAGCAACGGCAACACCACCAGCGACAGCAACGGGGGCAACTCGTCCAGCACGGGCGATTCCAGCCAAACCAGTGAAATCACCGAACCTTTGCATTTTGCACACATTATCCCGCTCAGCGGCGACTCGATGCAGTACGGCAACGTGCAAAAATGCGCAATGGAAATGAAAGTAGAAGAACTCAACGAAGCCGGCGGCGTTCTGGGCCGTCAAGTCGTTGTCGATTTCTACGATGACAAAAACGACCCCAAAGAAACCTTGACTTTGGCTACCAAAGTAGTAGAAGACGATTCCATTATCGCTGTGTTTGGGCCTTTCTCCAGCACCTGCGGTATGTCCATCGTTCCGACTATGGAAAAAGCCAAAATCCCGTTGATTTCCCCCACCCCTTCGTCTTCGCAATATGCCCCTTCCGGTGAATACATCTTCACAGGTGCTACCACCCAGGAAATTGCACAGACCAAATATGCAGACTTTATTTACAATTACCTAAAATGTACCAAAGCTGCTATGATTTATCCCGCAGATGATCAGGGCGTTGATACCAACACCGCGTTCTGCGAAGCATTTGAAGAACTGGGCGGCGAAATCGTTTACTCCGAACAATACATCAAAGGCAGCACTCGCGACTTTACCCCTCTCATCAGCGCCGCTATGGCTGCCGGTGCGGAAATGATCAACCAAGGCGGTACGTATGCGGAAATTGCTACCACCGTTAACCAGGCCCGTCAGCTGGACTTCAAAGGCCCGATTATGGGTATGTCCGCTTCTCGTCAGGAATTTTTGGATTTGACCGGTGAAAACTCTTATCCGGATAAAGGCGGTTTCTATTCGATGACCAACTACGCTCCGGATTACCCGAGTGAAACTTTCCAGGCTCTTGCTAAAAAATACAAAGAAAAATACGGCATTGAATTTGAAAACCATGCTATCACCACCTACGACTTAATGACCGCTATCTGCGATTACATGGAAGAAAATGGTGAAGGCAAAACCAACAAAGAACTGCGCGAAGTTGTAAAGGATGCTTTGACCGACAAGACCTATCAGGGTGTTATTATGAAATTCTACATGACCCCCGAAGGTGACTGCGATAAAGGCATGGTCGCTTTGACCGTTAACGACCAAGGCGTATTTGAAATGGTAAAGGGCTACGACCCGAACAAATAATTGTTCCAGTAAGTACACCAAAAGGCGGAGGACAGTATCCTCCGCCTTTTTCTTTGCCCTCAAGCAGGCAGCTTGCTTTTCTTGCTGCCCCACCCGCCTGCTTTTACAACAAACCCGCATGGCTTTGCCACTTTGCCTGCCTTGCAGTGTAAAACCGCTTAGCCTATGGCCTGCGCTGCCGACAAATCCCCGGCTATCCAAAATATACATTTGGGGGCAGCATTTTTGGCAAACGGGCAAACCCTGTAAAAGCACCCGTCTTTGTTTGCGCAACGAAAGCTATCATTTGTGCAAAGCCTTTTCAATGGCGTGTATTTTGCCTTTTGGGAGCCATTTGCAGTGCTTTAAGGTGAATTTACCCTTATCCTTTTTTATGCAAGGCAGCGCCCATTTTCAAGGGGCTTTCTTTGGTCTTATTTGCATATAAAAAAGAGCAGCCAAACGGCTGCTCTTTTGATTTACAAGAGGTTTACTTTTCTTCCGGGCGCGGAATAAACGGAACCACAAAATCATCCGGCAAGGGGCAAATGTAGGGATTGTCCTTGGTGGATTCGGCAAATTCTTTTTTGGCGTCTTCTACAATCTGGGGGTTTTCAATGGCTTTTAAAGCGCACAATGCCATTGCCTTAGCCGATTGCAGCATGCCTTTCATGCCGATGCTGTGGCCCGAGCAAGCGGTCATATGCCAGCTGTGGCCCGAAGCGCCGATGCAGCAGCCAGCCGCGTTGAAAATAGCGGTGGGCACAATATAGCTTACATCGCCCACATCGGTGGAGCCAAGAGTAGGCTGTTCATCGGGGGGCAAAACGTAATCGAGCAGGTGGATGCCTTCTTTTACGCCGTAGCCTTTGCAGGCGTTTTTGTACTGTTCTGGGATGGTTTCATCCAGCTTTTTGGCAAATTCTTTTTCTTCCTCGGTCCAGATATCCCAGCCCACTTCGCGCAGGGCTTCGTCCATCACCATGCAGAACACCTTGTTGGCGTTGGTCGGGTAGCAGCCGCTTAAAAATTCAATGCGCACTTTGGTGCCGGTCATCAAAGCGGCGCCGCGGGCACAGTCGTTTACACGCTCATAGGCGTCCTCTACGCCCTTGCGGGTAAGCGCGCGGATGGTGTACAGCACGCTGGCTTTATCCGGCACAATGTTGGGCGCGCCGGAAACTTCGGTCATATAATGCATGCGCACGTCGGAGGTCACATGTTCGCGCAGGTAGTTGACGCCCACATTCATGAGTTCCACCGCATCCAATGCGCTACGGCCGTTGTACGGGTCGGTGCCGGCATGGGCGGTTTTGCCGGTAAAGTGGTAACGCACCATGTTTACGCCGGTAAAAGGCGCCAATTTTACCCTGGTTACGCGGTTGGGATGGTACGCAATGCACAAATCCAGCTCTTTAAAAGCGCCTGCGCGTGCCATTACGCATTTGCCAAGCAGTTTTTCTTCCGCCGGGCAGCCGTAATACACCACGGTACCGGGCAGTCCCCTTTCTTCCATCTCTTTTTTCAACCCTACGCAGGCAGCCAGGTGGCCAATGCCCAATTGGTTGTGCCCGCAGCCCTGGCCCCAGCCGCCGGGAACCAGTTCTTCCTGGGTGGTTTGCACTTTTTGGCTTAACATCGGCAAAGCGTCGTATTCGCCCAAAAAGCCGATAACCGGGTGGCCGCTGCCCCATGTGGCGCGGATGGCGGTAGCCAACCCGCCGATACCCACTTCTACGTCAAAGCCAGCGTCTTTTAAAAGCTTTACATGCAAGTCGCATGCCAAATACTCGGCGTTGGCCGGCTCGGGGTGCTCCCAAATCTGCATGGAAGCATCAACAAAATCCTGTTGTTTGCGTTCAATTTCCTGGATAGCAATTTGTCCTGTTTTTGCTGTCAAGATTGGTCTTCCCTTCTATGTAAAATATGCAAAAATCGCTTATGGCCAAATAATCAAGCGTTCCAAATCCCTGGGGTAGTAGGTGATGCGCTCGATACCGCCGTCGATGACATGGATGGTGTCCGAATGGCGGAACCCGCCCAAGCCCCTTACATACAGCCCGGGTTCTACGCTAAACACCATGCCCTTTTCGATGATGGTATCGTCGTTGGTGTCGAAGAAGGGGCGCTCGTGCACGCCCATACCCAAGGCATGCCCGGTATGATGGCGCCAGTAAGGCATCAAATTGTTTTCCTCATAGTAGCGGCGCACTTCCTTGTCCACATCCGAGCATTTAATGCCCGGGCGGATGGTGTTAAACGCAATTTCCTGCATGGCGCAGATGTGGTTGAAGTAGGTTTCCATTTCCTTGGTGGGCTCGCCGATGAACATGCAGCGTTCCAGTTCGGTGTAATAGCCCATGCCAATAAACTTGGTGCAGGCGCGCGAGCCTAAAATGTCCCCCACCTTAAAGGTGGCGTTGCGGAACAGCGCATGCCCAAAGCAGCTCCATTCCCCCACCTGCCCGCGGTAATCGGCCGAGTTGATGATATCCCCGCCCGGCACAAAATCCGGCCCTAAGCCATTTAGCATGGCCAGGGTGGCTTCGCTTTCCACTTTCAGGCGCACTTCCATCTCGGTTAAGCCGGGTTTGGTATATTTTTGCAGCAAGGTATGCGCCAGGTTGCTCCAGCGGGTGAGTTCCCGAATCACCTGCATATCGTAATCGGTTTTGATGATTTTTAACGATTCAATCAAGCGTGGCAGCAGCACAAGCTCCATCTGCGGGCAAACAGCGGTGAGTTTGGGCCCTGTATAACCGCATACCGGGCCGTAGCCGTCCATATCCGCGGCCACGCGCTTGTTGGCAAGCCCCAGCTCTTTTAGCAAATCGGCCAGCAACAGCATGGGGTGGGTAGGCCCCGGGCATTCGGTGTAGGAGACGAATTTGTCAATCCTGCACATCACCTGCTGGGCATGGTCGTATTCCAGCAGCGGCAAAAACATGGTGGTCGAGCCGTCCGCCTTGAGCACAAGCACCATCGGGCGTTCAAAATCGGACAACGCCGCCCCGGTGAGGTACTTGTTGGAAGCGGCCGCAAAGCAAACCATCGCGTCGCAGCGTTCTTCTTCCAGCTTTTTTAAAACCTTGGCGCGCCGGCCCATAATCTCGCTTTCAGGAATCCGCGTGATATTCCAAAAAAGATTTTTTTGGCTTCCCAAAACGAAAACCTCCTTCTTCATAAACGATAAAAATTCGAAAAATGGCTTGGCATGTACGCCTTTTTTAGGCATGCATTCCAACAAAATTAGTTTAACATTTTAACTAAAAAGTGTCAAGGATGCGAAAACCGCCGGATTATTTTCAAAACCTTTTATAAAGCCGCTTTGCAGGCCGGTTTGCACAGGCTTACCCTTTTCTCCAAAAGGGTTTAAAATTTAATATTTCAGCGTGTTTATGATAAGGGATTATATGTAAAAAAATCTGGCAAAAGAACCGGTGGCCTTGCAGGCGCAATTGCAGGCGGAATTGTCTCACCGCATATCTTTTTTGTGCTGGTAGGCGTTATTTTAAATTGGGTAGGCACGTTTGCCAAAAACTGCTGGTGCGTTTTAATTGGCGCAATCCTTTAC
>CAJFVS010000090.1 GCA_904420505.1 Candidatus Alloruminococcus vanvlietii
ATTATAAATTTGGACGCCACTCGCAGCAGTAGGCGCTTGCCGGTCAGGCTGCACTGCGTTTGCCTTCCCGGACCGCCCTTGCATGGGCGCCGTTTGCCAAATTATAAATTTGGACGGCGCCGCAAAAAAAGAAACCCGTCGTTTTGACGGGTTTTGCGTTTGTTCAATGCCGGTCATTTCCAAGGCCGCAGTCGATATAATCCGTAATGCCTTCTTTCAGGCTCAAGCGCTTGTCCGCCAGGTGGGCAAACAAACACAACGCGCCGATAGCCGCTGCTGCCACTGCTACGACCGAACACAAAAATGCAAATAGTTTTTTCATCAACTGCACCGCCTTTCCTTTCTTTTATCATATCTTACGCATACGTGAAAGTCAAGGAAAAGGCATGTCCGAACTGTAACGATTTTGTAAAAAAGAAAACACAAAAACAAACCCTCTGGGTGATTTCAAAGGGTTTGCGTGCAGTTTTATAACCAAAGCAGCAATTAGCCAGCTTTGTTCAGCTTGCAGATTAAGCTTGCTTTCTTTCTGGCAGCGTTGTTTTTGTGAAGAATACCTTTTGCTGCAGCCTGATCCAATTTTTTAATTGCAAGTCTTACAGCTTCTTCTTTGTTGGCAGCGTTCTCGGCAATGGCGAGTTCTGCTTTTTTCAGAATGGTTTTGAGGTTGGACTTTACAATTTTATTCTGAAGAGTTTTCACCTCGATGACTTTCACTCTTTTTTTAGCAGATTTGATGTTAGGCATAGTGGCACCTCCTTCACACAGAGTATCAAACAGTACAAATAATATTAGCATTCTTTTTGAAAAAAAGCAACCGTTCAAGCGCTTTTTTTGCAAAAAAACCAATTTTGATGGATTATAGAATGTTTTTGTTTGCCCAAAGCGCTTGTTTTCGTCATTATCACAAAAAGCACGCCCCTTAAAGCGCGCACATTCCACCTTTTATAAAGGAGAAAAACCATGGCAAATCCAAACACCCCCTCCGTTCGCACCGACTTGGCCCTGGAAGCCAAGGAGCTTTTAGGCCGCCAGCATCACGGCATCAAATCCAGCGCGTTTACCCGCGGCACCTTAAGCGTGGATTTGGTAGAAGTGCTGACCGAAGACGCCGCCCGGGAATTGAAAAAGCCCTGCGGCACCTATATTACCGTATCGCTTTCGCCGTTTGGTTCGGCCCAGCAGCTCAATCACAGCGAAATCGAAGCGGTTGCTTCCTTAATCGACGATATGCTCCCCAAAGAAAACCCGCTTACCCTGGTGGTAGGCCTTGGCAACCAGGACATCACCCCCGACGCCTTAGGCCCCAAGACGGTCTCGCAAACCCTTGTCACCCGGCATATTGTACAGTCCATGCAAAACCAGGGGCTGGAAAACCTGGCTTCGGTGGCGGCCATTGCGCCGGGCGTGCTGGGGCAAACCGGCATTGAAACCCAGGAGATCATCCTCTCTTTGGTGCGCCAGATTTCCCCTTCCTGCGTCATTGCCATCGATGCGCTCGCCTCCAAAAGCATGGAACGCCTGGGTTCTACGGTGCAGATTTCCAACACCGGCATTTCCCCCGGCTCGGGCGTGTTCAACAAGCGCCGCGAACTAAGCGAGCACACCCTGGGCGTACCGGTTATTTCCATCGGCGTGCCCACCGTAGTAGACGCCCAGACCCTGGCCAGCGGCATTTTGCAAAAAAGCGGCCAAACCGGGGCGCCTGTGGCCTTTTCGGGCGGGGAAACCATGATGGTGACCCCCAGGGAAATCGATGTAATTATCAAGCGCGCTTCCAATATTTTGGCGCTGTGCATCAACAAGGCTTTGCAGCCCAATCTGCAGATTGAGGATATCTCCGAGCTGACCGGCTGACGCATATTTTGCCCCTTGCTTTCATACCATGTTCTATATCCAAATTGAAGCAGGGGGCGCTTGTGTGAAAAGAAGGACAAGAAAAAAAGCCAAAAAATCGCTTCGCCTAATCGCCCTTTTGGCGCTGCTGGGCGTAGGCGTGCGGGGGATGTTCTGGGTGTTTCCGGCACTCAATACCTTTTTTTACAATCTCACGGTGTTTTCTGCGGCGACGCTTATGCCCCAAGGTGGCGCGCAGCTGGTAAAAGACGCGCTGGCCCCTGCCGAACCGGAAGTCTCCCAGCCCAACCCGCCTGTTGTTTCCTCTTCGCCCGAAAGCAGCCAAACCCAAACGCCGCCCGAACAAAACCAAACAAGCTCTGCTTCTTCCCAGCCGGATACCTCCTCCCAAACCGAGGCTATGCGCCCGTACGACCCGCCGATTGCAGACCCCGAAAACGACGGCACCGTGGTGGAAGAAACCTTTGCCACCACCGGCAACCCGCCTGAGTATATCCAATACGGCAACGGGTATATTAAAAACATCACCGAAGAAACCGCTGAAACCCTGCAGGAAATTTTGCAAACCCCGTGGGAAAGCGGCCTTGGCGATAACCAAAGCCCGCAGGTATTGATTGTGCACACCCACGCCACCGAATCGTATGAGCCAAACGACGACCTGTATTTTAACCGCAACGAAACCTGGCGCACCAACGATACCCTTTACAATGTGTGCGCAGTGGGGGATGTGATTGAACAGCGTTTAACGCAAGCCGGTTTTAACGTCATCCACGACGAAACGCTGCACGATTACCCTTCTTACAACGGCTCTTACGACCGCAGCGCGCAGACCATCAAAAGCTATCTGGCGAAGTATCCCAGCATCAAGGTGGTACTGGATGTGCACCGCGACGCCGTGGTGCGAAGCCAGGATGTGATTGTGCGTCCGGTTACCGAAATCAACGGCAAGCGCGCCGCCCAGGTGATGATTTTGGCCGGCTGCGAAACCGACACCATGTCCATCCCCACCTGGAAAGACAACCTGCGCTTTGCCGCGGCTTTGCAGGACAACATGAACACGCTTTACCCCACCCTGGCGCGCCCGGTGTACTTAAATTATTCGCGCTACAACCAGCATTTGTCTTCCGGTTCGCTGCTTTTGGAAATGGGCGGACACGCCAACACCCTGGAAGAAGCGCTGTACTCGGCCGAGCTTGTCAGCGACGCGCTCATCAAAACCCTTAACGAACACCCCTAACCCCTTTAAAAAGGAAGCCGATATGAAAAGGACGTTTCGCATTTATATGGCATCGTTTTGCATTACATTGCTGCTTCTGGTAAGCGCCGGCTTGTGTTTGGTCTCCTACAGCCACGCCAAAATGCTGGGCATGCAGGCCACAAGCCCCGCTTATGACAGCGAAGTACCCCAAGAACAGCTATCCTTTGCCCTGTTTGAGCAAACCTTTGTGATCCCCCGTTACGCATTAAGGGATGCCGAAGCCTTTTTGCACCAGCATATTCTGCATGTGCCCATGCCGCTGCGCCTGGTGCTGTGGCAAAAGCAGGCCATCGACCAGCTGTTCGCCTTTGTTTTTGAATGAATTTGAAAAAGTGCTGCAAACCAAATTGTTGCAGTGCTTTTTTTATGGTATAATGGTTGCACTTAGCAAACAAAACAACCGGCTTTGGGCTTTTTGGCAAAAGGTATGCCGCTGTGCAAGCCGCGGCCTTCGGCCGGTTTTCCGCCATATTTTTGCATGCAAAACATGCAAAAGCCATTGCGGCTTTTTACAAAATTATTGAGGTGATTGCTTGTCTAGCCAAATGGACCATATCCGCAATTTCTGCATCATCGCGCACATCGACCACGGCAAATCCACCCTGGCCGACCGGCTGCTGGAATTGACCCGCACCGTTACCCAGCGGGAAATGGAAGAGCAGCTTTTGGACAACATGGATTTGGAGCGCGAGCGCGGCATTACCATCAAGGCGCGGGCGGTGCGCGTCAATTACCAAGCGCCTGACGGGCAGGTTTACATTTTAAATTTAATCGATACCCCCGGCCATGTGGACTTTAACTACGAGGTTTCCCGCTCCCTGGCCGCCTGCGAAGGCGCGGTGCTGGTGGTAGACGCCTCCCAGGGCATTGAAGCGCAGACATTGGCCAACACTTACCTTGCGCTGGAGCACGATTTGGAAATCCTGCCGGTTATCAACAAAATTGATTTGCCCGCCGCCGACCCCGACCGGGTCTGCCATGAGATCGAAGACATCATCGGCATCCCCGCTGAGGACGCCCCGCGCATTTCGGCCAAAACCGGGGTGAACATCGAAGCGGTTTTGCAGGACATTGTGCAAAACGTGCCCGCCCCCAAAGGGGATGCCAACGCCCCCCTAAAGGCGCTTATTTTCGACTCGGTTTACGATTCTTACAAAGGCGTGATTGTGTATGTGCGCTTGATGGACGGGTGCGTAAAGCCCGGCGATACCATCCGCATGATGGCGACCGGCGCGCAGTTTACCGTTGTGGAAGTGGGTTACATGGGCCCCACCGCCATGGTGCCCGCCGCTTCGCTTTCGGCCGGCGAAGTAGGGTACATCACCGCTTCCATTAAAAATGTAAGCGAAACCCGCGTGGGCGATACCGTCACCCTGGCCGATAACCCCGCAACGCAAGCCCTGCCCGGCTACCGCAAGGTAACGCCGATGGTGTTTTCGGGCGTTTACCCGGCCGACGGCGCCAAATACCCCGACCTGCGCGACGCGCTGGAAAAACTGCAGCTAAACGACGCTTCCCTCTCCTTTGAGCCGGAAACCTCGGTAGCGCTGGGGTTTGGTTTCCGCTGCGGCTTTTTGGGGCTTTTGCATATGGAAATCATCCAGGAACGCTTAGAGCGCGAGTACAACTTGGACCTTATCACCACCGCGCCCAGCGTTATTTACCGCCTGACGCTGACAAACGGCGAAACCGTGTATGTGGACAACCCCACCAACTACCCCGACCCGGGTACCATCCAGTCGGCTGAAGAGCCGTTTGTGAACGCGCACATCTACACCCCCACCGAATTTGTGGGCAACCTTATGGATTTGTGCCAGGACCGCCGCGGCGTTTTTAAAGACATGAAGTATTTGGACGCCGACCGCGTGGATTTGCATTACGAGCTGCCCTTAAACGAGATTATCTACGACTTTTTCGACGCTTTAAAATCCCGCACCCGCGGCTATGCTTCCTTTGACTACGAATGGCTGGGGTACCGCCCCTCCAAGCTGGTGAAGCTGGACATTTTGCTAAACGGCGATATTGTCGACGCGCTCTCCTTTATTGTGCATGTGGACAAAGCCTATCCCCGCGCGCGCAAATTATGCGAAAAATTAAAGGAAAACATCCCGCGCCAACTGTTTGAAGTACCCATCCAAGCGGCCATCGGGGGCAAAATCATCGCCAGGGAAACCGTAAAAGCCATGCGCAAGGACGTTTTGGCCAAGTGCTATGGCGGCGACATTACCCGCAAGAAAAAGCTGCTGGAAAAACAAAAAGAAGGCAAAAAGCGCATGCGCCAGCTTGGCACGGTAGAAGTGCCGACCGAAGCGTTTATGGCGGTGCTCAAGCTGGACGAATAGCATCTACCCGCGGGGCAACCTGCGGGTTTTTCTTCCCCCTGGGGGCGGTTTGGGGCGCGCTGGGGGCTTACGGGCGCAAAGCTGTGCATTCTATAAGCCCCTGTTTTGCTGTACATATATTGCCGGCCAAGCGCCCAGCAGGCTTTGTGGCAAAAACCGCATTCCAGCTTGCCTGTTTTGCATACCAAAATAAACGCCGTACAAACGCGTGGATGCTAAGCGTTGCCAACTGGCGCCAACATTCTTTTTCATCGTGCACCATACGCCGAAGCCGGCTTTAAGCAGCGCGCCCAAAACATCCGCAGCGCCACGGCCGAACGCTTTTTCAGAAAGGAGAGGTTTGGATATGCCCCCTCGCGGCATTTATATACATGTGCCTTTTTGCGCCAGAAAATGCCCCTACTGCGATTTTTACTCCCAGAAAATTGACAGAAGCCTGTTTGCCCCTTTTGCCCAGGCGGTGGCGCGCCAATTGGAGCAAACCCCTTTTTTAAACGCGGATACCCTCTATTTTGGCGGGGGTACGCCCGCTTTGCTGCCCCCTAACTGCCTAAACGAGATTTTGCAGGCCGCCAAACGCCATTTTGCCCCCCATTGCACGCCCGAAATCACCATAGAGGCAAACCCCGCCATGCTCAAACAAGAGGGCTTTGCCGCTTTGCATGCCCTAGGGTTTAACCGGCTTTCCCTGGGGGTGCAGTCGCTAAACAGCGCGGAGCTGAAAGCCTTAGGGCGCCTGCACACACCCCAGGGCGCGCTGGAGGCCGTGCAAATGGCCCATGCCGCCGGATTCCAAAACATCTCCTGCGACGTGATGCTCGCTACCCCCTACCAAACGCCCCAAAGCCTTAAATCCACATTGCAAACGCTAATCGGGCTGCCTATCCAGCATATTTCGGCTTACCTTTTGCAGGTGGAAGAAGGTACGCCGTTTGCCACTTCGTCCATCACACAGCACTGCCCGGACGACGACACCGCCGCGAACATGTATGAGGATATGATACAAACGCTGGAAGACGCGGGCTTTATGCAGTATGAAATCTCCAACTTTGCGCGCCTGGGGTTTGAAAGCCGCCACAACTGCAAATACTGGCTGGATATCGAATACTTGGGCTGCGGGCCGGGGGCGCATTCGTATTTAAACGGCAGGCGGTTTTATCTGCCAGCGGATTTAAACGGGTATCTGCAAAACGCGCAGAAAGGCGTTTTTGCCTATATCGACGACGGGGAAGGCGGAAACTTTGAAGAATACGCCATGCTGCGCCTTCGGTTAAAAGAGGGGCTTTCGCTTTTGGAGGTAGCCGACCGCTTTGGGCAGCCGGCGGCCGAACAGCTGCAAAAAAAAGCGCAGGGGCTTATCGGGCAAGGGCTGGTGCTACAGCGGGAAAACAGGTTGTCACTCACCAGGGCCGGGTGCTTGCTTTCCAACCAGGTGATTGAAAAACTGGTTTTGTAACTTTGAAAAAATCCGGTGTTTTGCCCCGGAATACCGCGATTTTTGAAAGTTTTGCCCTGCTTGGTAAACAGGTTGTTAAAATTTTATGAATACCCTTGACACCCTTGGTCAATGGTGGTAAATTGTATGGTGTTAGCACTCCACGTGTTAGAGTGCTAACACCGATTTTTGTTTAAAGGAGGTTTTGCACAGATGGAACTGGATGCACGCAAACGCAACATCCTCACCCGCCTTATCGAATCGTATATCCGCACCGGCGAACCGGTAGGCTCCAAAGCCATCGCCGATAAGCTGGATACGCAAGTGTCTTCGGCCACTGTGCGAAACGAGATGGCGGCGCTGACCGAGATGGGCTATTTAGAGCAGCCGCACACTTCCGCCGGGCGCGCGCCTAGCCAAAAGGGCTACCGGTTTTATATCGACCATTTGATGCCCAAAAAGGCGCTGACCGCGGAGGAAAAGCAGCGGCTGCGTTCGCTTTTGCCCCCTACGATACGCGACCCCTTTGAAATTATTGAGGATGCCGTCCAGGCACTGGCCACCGTTACCAACTGCGCCTGCCTGACCACTACCCCTACCCCGCAGTTTGCGCATATCCGGCGCATAGAAGCGGTTTTTGCCGGGCGCAAAACAATTGTGTTGATTTTGATTACTTCGGCGGGGGTTGTCAAGAATAAAATATGCAGGCTGGATTTTGACATCACCCTGGAAGACATGGAAGTGCTAAACCGATTTTTAAACGAGCATTTTGTCAACCTGCCGCTGGAACAAATCAACCCCGCCCTGGTACAAACCATGGCCGCCAAATTAAGCGCGCATTCTTTGGTGCTTACCCCAGTGCTTATGAGCGTTTACGAGCTTTACCGCGAGGTGTTTGAAGGCGCCGTGGTGGTGGAAGGCAGCTCCAACCTGCTTTCACACGCGCAAAGCGGCGCGCACGCCTATAAGCTTATGAACCTGTTTGCCCGGCGCGAGCGGCTTGCCCATCTGCTGGAACAAAGCGACGCTCCCACCACCAGCGTGCTCATCGGCAGCGAATTGGGCGCCCCGGAATTGACAGGGGCCAGCTTAATTGTAACCCGCTACCGCATTGGGCAGATTATCGGCGGCAAAATGGGCATTATCGGCCCCGCCCGTTTGGATTACCCCAATGCGATTGCCTATTTGGAATATTTTGCAGGGCTTATGGGCTCGATACTGGAAAACGCAATGGATGAAGAATGACCTTGAAAGGGGATGACATCTTGGCAAACAAGAAAAAAGAAAAAGCCGAGGAAATACGGCAGCCGGATGTGCAGGAAGAAACCAGCGCATCCCAAACCAACAAAGAACCCTCTTGCGATGAACAAGAGCTTCCCAAGGAGGATTTGCAAGGGGAAATTGAGCGTCTTACAAACGAAAATGCCCAGCTAAAAGACCAGCTTTTGCGCACCTTAGCGGAGTTTGATAATTTCCGCAAACGCTCGCAAAAAGAAAAAGATTCCATCTACCCGGATGCAACCGCCAAAGCGGTAAACGCCTTTTTGCCGGTAAAAGACAATTTTGAGCGCGCCTTTTTGGTGGAAGGCCAGGGCGACCCGCAGGAGTTTATCAAAGGCATGCACATGGTGCTTACCCAACTGGAAAACGGGCTTGCTTCTTTGGGCGTTACCGAAATGGGCCAGGTGGGCGACACGTTTGACCCCAGTTTGCACAACGCCGTGATGCACGTCGAAGATGACCAGTTTGGCGAAAACGTCATCTGCGAGGTGTTCCAAAAAGGATATATGTTAAAAGACAAAGTCATCCGCCACGCAATGGTAAAAGTGGCAAATTAAATTTACATGCAACATCTTTAGGAGGAATAGACTATGGCAAAAATCATTGGCATCGACTTAGGTACTACAAACTCTTGTGTAGCCGTTATTGAAGGCGGCGAACCGGTGGTTATCGCCAACGCAGAAGGCGCACGCACCACCCCGTCGGTTGTGGGTTTCTCCAAAACCGGTGAAAGAATGATCGGCCAGGTGGCTAAACGCCAGGCCATCACCAACCCCGAACGCACGGTATCTTCTATCAAACGCCACATGGGCACCGATTACAAAGTAAATATCGACGGCAAAGCATACACCCCGCAAGAAATTTCCGCAATGATACTGCAAAAGCTGAAAACCGACGCGGAAGCTTATTTGGGCGACACCGTAACCAAAGCGGTTATCACCGTGCCGGCTTACTTTACCGACGCACAGCGCCAGGCGACCAAGGACGCAGGCAAAATTGCCGGCTTGGAAGTAGAGCGTATTATCAACGAACCCACAGCCGCTGCTTTGGCCTATGGCATCGATAAAGAAGCGGACCAAAAAATCATCATTTACGACCTGGGCGGCGGTACTTTCGATGTTTCCGTCATCGAGATGGGCGACGGCGTGCAGGAAGTTTTGGCAACCGCCGGCAACAACCGCTTGGGCGGCGACGATTTTGACGAACGCATCATCAACTACCTCATCGACGAGTTTAAAAAATCCAACGGCATTGATTTAAGAAACGACAAAATGGCCATGCAGCGCTTGAAAGAAGCGGCCGAAAAAGCCAAAATTGAGCTTTCCGGCATGACCACCACCAACATCAACCTGCCCTTTATCACCGCAGACGCCACCGGCCCGAAACACATGGACGTAACCCTGACAAGGGCAAAATTCAACGAGATGACCGCCGATTTGGTAGAAGCCACCATGGGGCCGTTAAAACAAGCCCTTGCGGATGCAAACCTGACCCCTGCGCAGATTGACAAGCTGCTGCTGGTAGGCGGTTCCACCCGTATTCCCGCCGTTGTGGACGCTGTGAAAAACTACATCGGCAAAGAACCGTTTAAAGGCATCAACCCGGATGAATGCGTTGCCATCGGCGCGGCTTTGCAGGCCGGCGTTTTGGGCGGCGAAGTAAAAGGCTTACTGCTGCTCGACGTCACCCCCTTGTCTTTGGGCCTGGAAACCTTGGGCGGCGTTATGACCAAAATCATCGACCGCAACACCACCATCCCGGTAAAACGCTCGCAGATTTTCTCCACCGCGGCAGACGGCCAAACCTCGGTTGAGGTACACGTTTTGCAGGGCGAGCGCGAAATGGCAAAAGACAACAAAACTTTGGGCATGTTCCATCTTGACGGCATCCCCGCGGCACCCAGAGGCGTGCCGCAGATTGAAGTAACCTTTGATATCGACGCCAACGGCATCGTACACGTTTCGGCTAAGGATTTGGGCACAGGCAAGGAGCAGAACATCACCATCACCTCCTCGACCAACATGTCCAAAGAGGACATTGAAAAGGCTGTAAAAGACGCCGAACAGTACGCGGCCGAAGACAAAGCCCGCCGCGAGGAAATCGACACCCGCAACAACGCCGACCAGATGGTTTACCAAACCGAGAAAACCCTTAAAGACCTGGGCGACAAGGTTTCCGCAGAGGACAAATCGGAAGTGGAAAGCAAATTAAACGCTTTGAAAGAAGCGCTCAAAGGCACCGATATGAATGCAATCAAATCCGCCCAGGAAGAATTGCAGAAAAAATTCTACGACGTATCGGCCAAGGTTTACAGCCAGGCACAGCAGGCCGCACAGGCCGCAGGCGCCGACCCGAATGCGCAAAACGCACAAGGCACCGCTCCCAACGGTGACCCGGTGGTAGACGCCGACTTTACCGACGTAAACGACGAGCAGAAATAACCCCTCCCAAAGCTATACAAACATGCACTTTGCCGCTTGTAGCTTGTTTACAGGCGGCATAGGTGTGTAAACTTTAAAAAAAGAAGGGTGATAAAACTTTGCCTGAAAAAAGAGATTATTATGAAGTATTGGGCGTTTCCAAAGGCGCCTCTGACGATGAGATAAAAAAAGCCTATCGCAAAAAGGCCAAGCAGTATCATCCTGACTTGCACCCGGGTGATCAAAAAGCAGAAGAGGCCTTTAAAGAAGTTAACGAAGCATACGAAGTGCTCTCCAATGCCGATAAAAAAGCCCGTTACGACCAGTTCGGCCATGCCGGGGTTGACCCCAGCTACGGCGCAGGGGCGGGTGCAGGCGCCGGCGCAGGAGCGGGTGGCTTTGGCGGTTTCGGCGGCTTTGACATGGGCGATATTTTCGACAGCTTTTTTGGCGGCGGTTTTGGCACGCGCAGGCAGCAAAACCCCAACGCGCCTATGCGTGGGGCCAGCGTACATACCAATGTGAATTTAAGCTTTTTTGAAGCGGCCAAAGGCTGCAAAAAACGGATAACCTTTACCCATTACGAGCGTTGCCCGGATTGTTCGGGAACAGGCGCACAGCCGGGTACATCGGCTACCACCTGCCCGGACTGCCACGGCACCGGCCAGGTAGTGGTGCAGCAGCGCACCCCCTTTGGGGTGATGCAGTCTGCGCGCACCTGCCAAAAATGCGCCGGTAAGGGTAAAATCATCGAAAAGCCCTGCAGAAAGTGCAACGGCGGCGGGCGCGTGCGGGTTTCCAAGACCATCGAGGTCAACGTGCCGGCCGGCATTGATGACGGGCAGGTGTTCGCCGTTTCCGGCCAGGGCGACGCCGGGTTAAACGGCGGGCCGGCGGGCGATTTGAACATCACCGCTTCGGTGCGGCCCGACCCGCTGTTTGAACGCGACGGCTACGATGTGCTTGTCGAAGTGCCTATCACGTTTTCCCAGGCGGTACTGGGCGCGGAGGTCGTTGTCCCCACCATCGACGGCAAGGTAAAATATACCGTGCCCGAAGGCACCCAGCCCGGTACCACCTTCCGGCTGAAAAACCGTGGTATACCTTATGTAAACGGGCGCAGCCGCGGCGACCAGTATGTGAAAGTGACCATCGAGGTGCCCAAAAACCTTAACAACAGCCAAAAGCAGGCGCTTAAGGATTTTGACAACTTGACCAACGATGAAAAAAACTACGAAAAACGCAAGGGCTTTTTTAAGCGCATAAAAGACGCATTTGACAATTGATAACACAAACAAATCCGGCGGACGCAATGTCCGCCGGATTTATTGTATGCGGGCGCGGCCTTTTACAAGGAATGCCGCGCTTTTTTGTTTTAGCTGCCAATTGTATTTTGGGCGCATCTGTTGTAAAGTGGACATAACAGACAGAAAAAAAGGGGGACTTTTTATGGGTTCGTTATTTGATTTAACCGGCCGGCGCGCCATTGTCACCGGCGGCACACGCGGCATCGGCCGCGCCATTGCCGAAGGCCTGCACGAAATGGGCGCCGAAGTCGTCATCATCGGCACCAATGATACGGTGTTTGAAGCCGCCAAGGAAATCCAGGGCGACGGCCCCAATGTATACGGCGTAAAGGGCGATGTGGGCGAGCGCTCCACCCGCCAGGCGCTGTTTGACGAGTGCATGGCGCACTTGGACGGCGTGATTGACATTCTGGTCAATAATGCCGGGGTCAACATCCGCAATTTTACCGCGATTGATTACCCTTACGAGGATTTTGACCGCATGTTCGCCGTAAACGTGGAAGCGGTGTTTTACATGTGCCAAATGGCCGCCAAATTGATGATTCCCCGCGGATACGGCAAAATCATCAACATTTCGTCCATTGCGGGGCTTAGGGGCGCCAAAAATATGGCGCTGTATTCGGCCACCAAGGCGGCGGTGATTCACTTAACCCAGTCGCTTTCCAACGAATGGGCCGGCCTGGGGCTGCGTGTAAATTCGGTGGCGCCCGGCTTTACCTTAACCGATTTGGCCAAGGTTTCCCTGCAAAATCCCGAGCGCATGAAGCAGGTGTATGCTTCCCTTCCGGTGGGCCACCCGGCCAACCCCGAGGATATGAAAGGCGCGGTGCTGTTTTTGGCAAGCGATGCTTCCAACCATGTCACCGGCGTAACCATCCCGGTTGACGGCGGCTCGATGCCCACCTAACGCGCAAACAGCAATTGCCAAAGGCTCTTTTCCTTTTTAGGCGGTGTTTTAAATGCAAGGCGGCCGCTTGCCGCTTAGGGGCGCCAATGCCCTGTGCACAGTTTTTTTGCACCGTCATTTATAAAGAAGGGCCTTTTTTGTTTGCCATGCCAATTTTTCGCGTGCTGCATGCGTTAACATAGCAGGTAGGGCAAGCCAAATGTTTCTTTGGGCAAAACCTGCTTTTTTACATTGAACCCATCCTATCTTTGGGCTATAATAAGCTAGGACAGGAGGAGAATGGCATGGATTTTTTGGAAACAACCATTTTTACCACCACCGCCGGCATCGAGCCGGTAACCGGGGTGCTGTTAAACCTTGGCATCAACGGCTTTGTGGTGGAAGACGCACAGGATTTTAACGACTTTTTAGAAGATACCACCATCTACTGGGATTACGTAGACGACGATTTGATGAAATTAAAAGACTGCGAAACCAACATCAAAATTTACCTGCCGCAAAACCCGCAGGGCAACGAAACGCTGCTGCTGGTGCGCCAGGCGCTTGAAGGGCTGAAAAGCCGCGACACAAGCCATGCGTTCGGCCGGCTGGAGCTGACCCTGAACGCGGTAAAAGCCGAAGACTGGGAAAACAACTGGAAGCAGTATTTTAAACCCTTTTGTGTGGGCGAGCATTTTCTCATCAAGCCCTCGTGGGAGGAAGTAAAAGACACAAACGGGCGCACCATTTTGGAAATCGATCCAGCTTCCAGCTTTGGCACCGGTTCGCACACCACCACCCAGCTTTGCATCCAGCAGCTGGAGCACCTGGTGCACAAAGGCGACGAAGTGCTGGACATGGGCTGCGGCTCGGGCATTTTGGGCATTGCCGCTTTGCTGCTGGGGGCAAACCATGTAACGGCTGTGGATATTGACTTAAACTCGGTGCGCACCGCCAAGGAAAATGCTTTGAAAAACCACATCGCCCCGGATAAGCTCGACGCTTACTGCGGCAACATCACCCAGGACGAGGCTTTGTTTGAAACGGTGGCTTCACGTTCATACGATGTGATCGCCGCCAACATTGTGGCCGATGTGATTATTAGCATGCGCCATATCCTTTACAAGCTGTTAAAAGAAGACGGGCGCATGGTGGTTTCGGGCATTATTTTTGAGCGCGTGCACGAAGTAGCCGATGCGCTTGTAAACGCCGGTTTTGCGGTTTTGGAGCAAAACGAGCAAAACGACTGGGCGTCCATCACCTTAAAAAAGGCGTAAGGAGGGTGTTTATGCCGCGATTTTTTCAAAAGGTGGAAAGCGACACCCCCATTCTCACCGGGGAGGACGCTTTGCATGTGATGCGCTCTTTGCGCATGAAAGCGGGCGAACAACTCACCCTGTGCGACGGCGAAGGGTACGACTACCTTTGCCAAATCACCGGGTTTGATAAGCAAAACGTCTATCTTTCGGTTCTCGAAAAATCCCCCTCCGTGGCAGAACCGAGCGTATCGGTGCATCTGCTTATGGGGTATCCCAAGGCGGACAAACTGGAATTGATCATCCAAAAGGCGGTGGAGCTGGGGGTAGACGAAATCACCCCCGTGATTACCTCCCGCTGCATTGCCCGCCCCGACCCCAAGGATTACGCAAAAAAACAGGCCAGGCTGCAAAAAATTGCGCTGGAAGCTGCCAAACAGTGCGGCCGCGGGAAAATCCCGCAGGTGCACCTGCCCTGTGCGCTGAAAACGGCCCTGCCAAACGCCAAAACCCAAGGGGCCAACATCCTGTTTTACGAAGGCGGCGGCGAGCCTTTGGGCAGCCTTATTTCCCAGCAGGAAAGCGCTGCCTGCATTCTCATCGGCGCCGAGGGCGGTTTTGCCCCCGAAGAAGTGCAGCTGGCCCTGGAAAACGGTTTTTTCCCCGCCACGCTGGGCAAGCGCATCCTGCGCTGCGAAACCGCGCCGATATGCGCTTTGTCCCTGCTTATGTATATCACCCAAAATTTACAGTAATCGCAAAGGAAGTATCCCATGAAAAAATTTGTTTTGCTATTTGTTCTATTTATTTTGCTTTTGGCAGTGCTGGGGCTGTCGTTTTACTTTTCCATCCAAACGCAGGAAGAACCAGACAGTTCGCTTTCCAGCGGCCAAAGTTTGCCTTCTTCATCGCAAGCGCCGCCCAGCAGTTCTTCTTCCAGCCAGCCTGAAGAGCCTTCCTCCAGCCCGTCCTCCCAAAGCCAAAGCTCCGTCCTTTCGTCTTCGCAGGGTGCTTCCAGCAGTTCATCGGGCAGCGCACAAAACGGGGTGGATTATATGATGCTGGTCAATGTGGACCATCCCCTGCCCGCCGATTATACCATCTCCACCCAGGAGGCCGCCAACGGCCTGTTGATGGAAACCACAGCCGCACAAGCGCTGCAACGCATGTTTGCCGCCGCCCAGGCGGATGGCATCCGGCTTATGTGCGTTTCGGGCTACCGCACCGTGCAGCGCCAAACCGAGCTGTTTAACGCCAAGGTGCAAGAATACCTGAATTTGGGCTACAGCCAGGAAGGCGCCCGCACAGAAGCCGCCAAGCTGGTGCAGATTCCCGGTTCCAGCGAGCACAATTCCGGCCTGGCCGCCGACATTGTGTATGAAGGCTACTGGAACGATTATGACGATTTGTACGAAGACTTTGAAAATTCTTCTGCTTTTGCCTGGCTGGATGAACACGCGCACGAATACGGCTTTATTTTGCGCTACCCCAAAGACAAAACCGATATCACCGGTATTTCCTACGAGCCGTGGCATTACCGCTATGTCGGTTCGCCCGAGCAGGCGCTGGAGATTAAAAACTCCGGGCTTTGCTTGGAAGAATATGTTGCCAGCCGGTAAAAACCGGGGCGGCAAACCACTGTAAAACGCACAGGGAACGGCAAATACCCGTTCCCTGTTTGGTTTTTTACAGAAATTTGCAGAAACTTCTGGCAGCCATTGCAATTGCCTGCTTTTTTGTTGTACAATATTTATAAGAATATAGGAAAACAGCAAACCGTTAACAACCTTCCCTAAGGAGGATATTGGACATGATTGCAGATGCAACCGATTACAAAATTGTAAAAAGCGCCAGCCAAAAACACATTGCTTTAATTGCACACGACAACTGCAAAGCCGATTTAATCGCCTGGGCGCGCCAAAACAAAGAAGTGCTTTCCCGCCATTTTTTGTGCGGCACCGGCACCACGGCGCACATCCTGGCAAAAGAGATTCAGCTGCCCATTACGCCCTATAATTCCGGCCCCTTGGGCGGCGACCAGCAAATCGGCGCCAGAATTGCCGAAGGGCAGATTGATTTTATGATATTTTTCTGGGACCCGCTTGCCGCACAGCCGCATGACCCGGATGTAAAAGCATTAACCCGCATCGCCGTGCTGTACAACATCC
>CAJFVS010000091.1 GCA_904420505.1 Candidatus Alloruminococcus vanvlietii
CTATCACCTCCGCCCAGGAAATGGCCACCCGTTGGATAGAAGAATATCTCAAACAATTCCAGCAGGATTATTTAAACGGTTCGCGCCGGTTAAACGACTGGCAGATTGACTCCGTTGAGGTGCTGGATGAAGAAGCCTTGGTTGTGCAGGTGGATTTTACCATCTTCCCTTATTTGCATCAATCGCAGTATTTTTCCGGCTGGGGTATGCAAGAGGATAAATGGGTCAGCTGCCAATGGGTGCTGTATTTTACCCAACAGGAACAGGAAAACGAATATTGGTATTCTTTATTGGATATGACCACCCCTGCAGCCTGGCAAGCCGGGGAATACATTAGCAACGGGCAGGCGCAGCAGGATGAAGATTATTATGCGCATTACGGGGAAATCCCCTATACCAGCTTTGAACAATACGACTATAAAATAGAAAACCAAATTTGCTATGTCACTTTTGACGGCGGTCAGACCTTCTCCACCTTGCCTTTAACCATCCAGGAGCTGTGCGACGTGGGCGACGGCAACCCCTATTACAACAGCCTGCAGGAGGGCAGCTACTGCATAAGCGAAGAAGTGGCCGCATTTGTATACGGCGGTACACTGGATACCCCGCTTTCCATTATGGTAAGCCACAACCAGGGGCAAACCTGGTCGCCCAGCATTGTTTCCATCAATATCACCGGCGCGCGCCTGCGTTTTGTAAGCTTTGTAAACGCGCAGGTGGGCTTTGTGGTATGCACCGATGGGCGCACGATGAGCCAGGAAGGGCAAATCATCTTTCAAACAAAAGACGGCGGCCAAACCTGGGAGCAAATCGGCTACGGGCCGCACACCTGGCTATTGGTAGACGCCAGTTTTGTAAACGAAACCACCGGGTTTTTGTGTTACACGCCTGTGCAGGGCGCAGCTTTGCTTTATCGCACGCAGGACGGCGGGCAGAGCTTTGAAGAAATCGCCTTACCGCTTTCGCCCGATTACCAGGAGATATTTGTACAGCCGCTTGCTCCGTTTGTGGACGAAGACCATCTGAGCCTGTACATTTCCCAGGGGGATATGGGCGACTACCAGGGCGGGCTTGTGTGCGCGCACATGGTGTCCTACGATAACGGCGCAACCTGGGAATTTGCCGGTTTGTACACCCCGCCCAGCGAAGAGATTGGCTAACAGAAATGAGGAGATTATGATAAAACGCAATCAAAAGCCGCATAACCCCATAGCGCACAAAGCCGTGGCCGATGTAGAGGAAGAGTTTGCACCTTTGTGCCCGCTTTACAAAAAATGCGGCGGCTGCCAGCTGCAAAACCTGCCCTATAAAGACCAGCTTGCCTACAAGCAATCGCTTGTAAAACGCCTGCTGGGGCGCTTTGGCAGGGTAAGCCCCATTTTGGGCATGCAAAACCCCACCCATTACCGCAACAAGGTACAGGCCGCCTTTGGGCAGGATAGGCACGGCCAGCCGGTTTCGGGGGTGTTCCAGTCTAGCTCCCACCGCATTGTCAAGGTGGACAATTGCTTGATTGAAGACCGCCTGGCGGACAAAATCATCGTTGCCATCCGCCATATGCTCAAAGACTTTAAAATGCCCCCCCTATGACGAAGACACCGGCCGCGGCTTTTTGCGCCATGTGCTTGTGAAACGGGGCTTTCAAAGCGGGCAGGTAATGGTGGTTCTGGTTACAGCCTCCACCCGTTTCCCTTTGCAAAAGCATTTTGTCGCTGCGCTTTTAAAGCAGTTTCCCATGATAACCACCATTGTGTTAAACGTAAACCCCTACCGCACCAGCCTGGTGCTGGGCCAGGTAGAAAAGGTGCTTTACGGCAATGGATATATTGAAGACACCTTATGCGGGTGCGTATTTCGCATCTCGGCCAAATCGTTTTACCAAATCAACCCTGTGCAAACCGAGGTTTTGTATTCCAAAGCCATTGCATTTGCCGCCCTTACCCCTAACGACACCCTGCTGGACGCTTACTGCGGCATCGGCACCATTGGCCTAATTGCCAGCGGGCAGGTGCAAAACGTCATCGGCGTGGAGCAAAACCCCGACGCGGTGCGCGACGCGATTTTTAACGCCAAACGCAACCAAATTCAAAATGCGTATTTTTACAAGGCGGACGCCAGCGATTTTATGCTGGAAAAGGCCGCATATGGCCAGCACATCGACGTGGTGACGATGGACCCGCCCCGGGCCGGCGCGGACGAGCGGTTTTTGTCCTCCCTTGTCAAGCTTTCCCCTTCGCGGGTGGTGTACATTTCCTGTAACCCCGAAACCCTGGCCAGGGATGTAGCCTATCTCACCGCGCATGGGTACGCGGTTGGGCATATCCAACCGGTGGACATGTTCCCTTTTACCAACCATGTGGAATGTATCGTCTCCCTTGCCAAAAAGGGCGAAAAATAGGCTCCGCCGTTGTTGGGCGGCTATAAAAATAGAAGGATGGATTGCCATTATGCGTGTTTTAATACTCTCCTGCAACACCGGCGAAGGGCATAACGCCGCGGCCAAAGCCATGCTGGAACGCATACGCGAGCAAGGGCACGAGGCCGACATGGTGGATATTATGCTGTTAGCTTCCAAACGCACCTCCAAATGGGTGGGCGGGTGTTATGTATGGACAGTCAACCATGTGCCGCGTGTGTTTTCCGGCTGCTATAAACTGGGCGATGCCATTAGCGCTTCCACCCGCAAATCTCCAGTGTATTGGGCCAATACGTTTATGGCCAAGCATCTGCAAAAATATTTGCAGCAGCACCCTTATGATTTGATTGTCACCCCGCATTTGTTCCCAGCCGAGACCGCTACCTACATGAAAAAGCACCATATGCTTAAGCAAAAGGTGGTAGCCATCTCCACCGACTACACCTGCATTCCCTTTTGGGAGGAAACCGACTGCGATTATTACATCATTCCCCACAAAGATTTGTTAAAAGAATACCAAAGCAAAGGCGTACCCAAACAAAAGCTGATCCCTCTGGGCATCCCCGTGGGCCTTTCCTTTGGCAAACAAAAAGAAAAACCAGCGGCCCGCCGCGCCTGCGGGTTGCCAGCCCATTCGCCGGCTTTTTTGGTAATGGGCGGCAGCATGGGCTTTGGCAACATTAGCGCGTTTGCCCGCGAGCTTGCCAAGCGCTGCACCCAAGGCGAACAGATTGTCATTATCTGCGGGAACAACCAAAAGGTAAAAGAACATCTGCAAGGCCAGCTGGGACAAAACCCCAATGTGCATATTGTGGGCTTTACCCGGCAGGTTGCCGATTATATGGACGCCTGCGACGTTATTTTTACCAAACCCGGCGGCTTAAGCTCCACCGAAGCCGGCGCCAAACGCATCCCCATTGTGCATACGCCCCCTATCCCGGGGTGTGAAACCAAAAATATGCAGTTTTTCCAAAGCAGGGGCATGGCGGTTTGCCCGCGCAGCATGCAGGAACAAATTGAGCAGGGCATGCGCCTTATGTATGACCAAAACGCCGCCAGCGCTATGAGAAAAGCCCAGCAAAAACATATCGACCCCACTGCTTCGCTGGAAATTTTTCGATTTCTGCAATCCATTGTGGAATGAGGGAGTTTTATGAAACATATACCCTATTTGCTGTTTATTTTGTTCGGATACCTTTCGGGCAGTATGTTGTATGCCTATTTTCTGCCCAAATGGCTTTGCAAAATGGACATCACCGCCCTAAGCCGCGACCGCAACCCCGGCACTGCCAACGCGTTTTCCTTTGCGGGCATCCCCATTGGGATAGCGGTGGTTTTGCTGGAGCTTTTCAAAGGGTTTTTGCCGGTTTTTCTGGCCATGCGCTGGCTGGGCGACCATGACCTTTTGTTCGCCTTGGTTATGGCGGCCCCGGCTATCGGGCATGCGTTCCCGTTTTGGCGCAAAGGGGGCGGAGGCAAAGCCATTGCGGTTTCTTTTGGAGTAATGCTGGGCCTGTGGGAGCAATACCGTCCGCTGTTGCTGCTTGTTGGGTTTTACCTGTTGTTTTCGCTTGTCATCAAAATCGACCCGCATCTGCACCGCACGGTGGTTACTTTCTTGTGCGTAAGCGTTGGCTGTTTGCTGGTCGTGCGCTCCATACCGGTTGTGCTGGGCACAGCGCTTGTTTCTGGTGTGGTGATTTTTAAGCATTTTGCCGCCTACCAGGGCGAAAAACTGCAGGTGCACTGGTTTTTTGAACATCCCCCCAAACCCCAAAACGAAAAGCCCAACTTTTAACGCGCATTTTACCAAAACCTTGCCTTTCTGTTACAAAAAGGCATTGACAAGGCATTTTGCACGTGGTATAGTGTGGATGAAAATTAGGAAATCCAGTTGGGAGTTGAAAGGATGCGCAATACTTCTTGCTAACAAACATACAGCAAAACAGCAATGCCTGCTTGCCAGGGTTTGTTGTGGCGCTTATAGCAAGAAATGTATTCTCATCTTTGCCATCGCCCCTTTGATAAGGCATATTTGTGTTGGAGCACAAGTGTGTGATTTTGAACAATTTCGGCTGCAAGAGAACATTTCTTGCAGCTTTTTTGTGTTTTAGGAGGTGCTCCCATATGTCTATGATACAAATTTCCAATCTGTCTTTTACCTATCAAGGCAGCTTTACACCGGTTTTCCAAAATGTTTCCCTCACGCTGGATACTTCCTGGCGCCTGGGGCTTATTGGCCGCAACGGGCGGGGCAAAACCAC
>CAJFVS010000092.1 GCA_904420505.1 Candidatus Alloruminococcus vanvlietii
GCTTGGCAAAACGCCCAACCCCTTATAAAAGCAAATCCCCGCAAAGTCAGCGGCGGCGTTTGTCCAACAGCGCGGCAAAAAAATACCCGGTGGCCACCAAAGCAATGCTGCCCACCAAATAAAGCACCCCATAAATTTGTATGCTGCCCACCAACAGCGATCCCAGCAGGTTGGCCGCCACGCTGGATACGCTGCCCACGCATGCCATTCCAGCGGTAACAGCAGTAGCGCGCAGGTGCAACGGCGTAATTTGGCCGATGTACTGCACCAATGCGGGCACCATCAACCCCCAGCCTACCATTTGCAGCGTTTGCAGCGCAATAAACGCCCACGGCGCCTGCACCTGGGTGTACAGCAAAATGCGCGCCGTTACCCCCACAAACGATACCGCCAGCAGCCATTGGTGTTTGCATTTTTTGGCCAGCAGGCTGTAACACAGGGCCGGCGGCACCTCGCACAAGGTCATCACAGCTAAGGCAATGCCGTAATCGCCCGAGGTACCCCCTTGCTGCACCATCAACAAGGGCAAAAATGTCACCCCCGCGTTCAGCGCCATATTCACCAGGGCGGCGCAAACAACCGCCGTTACATAGGGGCGGTTTTGCAAAAGCTCTTTTAAAGCGCCCAAAAATCCGGTTTGGGGGTTGTTTTTTGGCCCGGCCGCTTTTGGGCGCACATCTTCGCAAAACCATATGCACACCGCGCCGCTTAACATCAAGGCGCCGTGCACCCAAAACATCACCGTTATCGAGCCTTCCAGCACCCGGCCCATACACAGCGCCGCTATCGCATACCCCAGCGACCCCAACCCCCGCACCAGCCCATAGTGCAACGGGATTTGATGGTACCCTGCGCTTTTGGTGATAAACCCATCCACCAGCGAAGTAAGCGAAAACTCAAAAAACGCAATTACCAGCACCAAAACAACGGTGACCATCTGGCTTTGCACAAACGGCATCAAGCAGCCTAAGCCGGCGCATAGCGTATAAAGCATGCAAATCCATTTGCGCGGCGATACATAAAAATCGCACAAATACCCAAACAGCGGCTGCGAAACCGCCCCCAGCGCACTGCAAAGCAGCATTACCAGGCTTATCTGCGCATCCTGCAGCTGGCGCGACTGCAAAAACAGCACCACAAACCCAAACAATGTGCCATATCCGCTCCACAAGGCAATTTCCAATACCGAAAACTTTATCATGCTTTTGTTTGTTTTTTTCATTACACACATTCCCCTGCCTGTTTTGGGCGTCTTTCCCATCCATCATAACGCGGCCTATTTGCTTTTGCAACGCATTCTGCACACAAAAAGAAAAATCCGGGAAATTCCCGGATTTTTCAATAAGATGTTGTGTTGTTTATTCACCAGTGTAGGTTACAAACTCGCCGTCCACAACATACAACGGAATCAATTCCTTGTTGCAGTTGCCGTCTTCCAGCATCTCAAATTCTACCATAACGCCCTGGTAGGTATGGCCGGTTAACGCTTCGCGAATCACTTCGCGCAGTTCCACAGCGGATTTGCCTTCGCCGTTTGCAGCAATGGCGTCGCACACTACGGTCATCAAATCATAGGTTGCCACAGCGTGGTTTTCCAAAGCGATGCCGTAGGTTTCCTCATATTTGGTTTTGAAAGCCTGGAAGGTTTCGTCCGGGTAGTCGGGCGCGTAGTTGGTCATTGCGTAATAACCGCCGTTCTCAACTTCTACATCCTCGCCGCAGATGTCAATCAATTCCTGGCGGGCGGTAGCTGCCATGCCCATCATGGGGATGTTCATATCCAGGTTTCTGGCCTGCTGAATAGCCAACGCGGTTTCATCGTACTGGCCGCCGCAGTAAATAAACTCGGCACCGGCTTGTTTAAACTTGGTCAAATAGGGGCTGAAGTCCTTTGTGGTGCCTTTTACATAGGTTTCCGAACCAACGATTTCGCCGCCCAGTGCGGTAAAAGATTCGCTGAAAGATTTGTTGATATCCACGCCGGCATCGTCGCTGCCGTAGAGGATAGCCGCTTTTCTTACGCCAAGTTCGTTATAAGCAAATTTCGCGTTTTCTGCGCAGATTACCGACTGTACAGTAGCGCCGGTGAAGATGTACTCGCCCTGGGTAGCATAGTCACTGGCCGAGGGGGTGGGGGAAATCAACGGGATTTTGGCTTTTTCCATGGTTGCGGTAATGGACATGCCGCAAGTGGTGGAGAAGGGGCCGAACACTGCCAAAATGGTATCGTCTTCGATAATCTTGTTGGCCAGTGTCAAGGTTTCTTTCGGGTCGTTTTTGTCATCGTAGAAATCGACAACGATCTTGCGACCGTTGATGCCGCCTTCTGCGTTGACTTCGTCAGTTTTCATGTTCATGGCGTTTTGCTGCACAGCGCCGTACTGCGATTTATCGCCGGTCAGCGGGATAATGTGCGCAAAATGCAACGGGTCGGTGCTGGTGGTATCCGAAGAAGTACCGCCACCAGAAGTGCTGGTTGTGCTGGTTGTGCTGGAATTGTCAGGGGTAGAGCTGCCCGAACCGTTGGAACAGGCGGTGAATGCTGCTGCTACTAACAATACACATAAAGCGATTGCCAATATTTTCTTTCTCATTCTCTTTTCCTCCCATTAATCGGTCGATTGAGTGTAACAATATTATAGTACAAAGGCGATAATTGTTCAAGGCATTTAAGAAACATTTGACTTGTAAAGAAATTTTTATCTTTTTTGCCCAAATTTCAAGCGTTTAATTGTGTTAAAAGTTCCACAGAGTTTATCAAAAATCTGTCAAATAGCCTAAGAAAATAGAAATTCTTGTAAAGTGTTTCAAAAATTGCTCAAAATAAACTTTATTTTTTTATACGTTTAAAAATTGAACAATTGATCGGATTTACCAAAACCGGGTGCTTGCTTTTATCATTCTTGTCAAAGCTGGCATACAAGCGTTGTTTTGCCGCCGGCGCGTATTCCAAAGGCTTTTGGCCTTTTTTGCCCGGCCGGGCATGTGCCGCCAAGCATTTGCATGCGCTTGTACCTTCCACGGTGGCAAGGCGCCATGCAGCAAACGCCATAAACGCAAAAACCAACAGCCAGATAAGGGTTATAGCCTTTTGGGGCTGTGGCAAACAAAAAAGCAGGCAGTATGCACTGCCCGCTTTTTTTACAGATATTGGGTATTTTCCCTGCGATGCGTTTACAGGGTAACCAGGTCTTTTACCACTTTGTTGTTTTTGGGTTCTACCACAACTTCTTCCTCTTCGGGTACATGGTGGCATGCCAAACGCACGCTGCCGTTTACTTTTACTGCGCATCTGGCGCAGATTCTTTGGTTGCACAAAGAATGCGAGAAATAGGAAAGGGATGTATCGAGATTGTGGTATACATAATTCAGCATATCCAATACGGTGTAGCCTTCGCCTACTTTAAACGGCAGGGAGAACGTGTCGTAATGGGGTTCTTTATCCACTTGGGGGTCAAAACGATAAATCTTGATATTCAAAACCAGCACCTCCTAAAATAAGCTCTCATCAATGCTCTTCTGTAGCCGATTTGTTGTGGCCAGCCGTATTCTGCAAGCCCATATCCTGTTCCAGGATAAAGTCCACAAAATCTTTTTTCTCCGGTTTGGGCAGTTCCACATCCACTACAATGGGTTTGCGATGGGTGATTTCCATCTTGCCGTCTTTTAATGTGGCAATGGATTTGATTAAGAAATTCTCGTTGTCAATCTGCGGGTAGTCAAAACGCATATGCAGCCCGCGGGATTCTTTTCTCCATTTTGCCATCACCGCGGCAATCTGCGAACAGGTCAGGCGGTTTTTCAGCTGGATGGATTGCAAAATCTCATAGTTGTAATCCATGGTTTTGTTTTTGATTGTGATGTTTTCCATCTTTTTGGCCAGCTCGTCATACTCTTTGATGGCTTTGTCCAAGCCCTCTTCGCTGCGGTAGAAGCCCAGGCCTGCATCCGAAATGCGCTCGAGCTCTTCTTCGGCTTCGGCTGCGGTGATGCCGCCTTCGTTTTCAAAGCGGGAGAGGATACCGGCCATGACTTTTTGCGCCTGCTCGGCGTTATGCTCGTAGTTTACGCTGGCGTTTTCGATGTATTCGCTGGCGGTGATGCCCGCGCGGTTGCCCTGCACCAGCATTTCCACCAAAGCGTCTGCTACGCGGTTTGCGCCAAACACGCCGTTGGAGCATTCGCCGGCGGCAAACAGGCCGGGTACGTTGGTGTTCATCTTGTCGTCAATCAAAATGCCGCCCACGGTGTACTCGTTGCCCAGGCCGACCTGCAGCTTGTTGTCATGCTCTCTTAAGAACTGGCGCATCTTGGTCAGGTCCACGCTGTTGTAGTAGCCGGGGGTCATGAACACTTCTTTGGAAGCTTTGATGAGGTAATCAAACGCATGGTCCAACTCTTCTTCGGTGTTCAAAAATTCAAAGGTTACGCCGCCCAGGGGGGAACCCTTGCCTTCCGAAATGGCGCGGCCGTAATAAATAATGTGCATGAGCTTGCAAAGCTCGCTCTTGGTTTCAATGCTCTTTAAGTATTCGTTGGGTTTAATCTCGTTGCCGTCGCCGTCCAGCGCACGGTAGGTAAACAGGGGGTTTAACACCACTTTCATGGGGAAGATGGAGCCCTTGACGTTTTGCGGTTCCAAAACGGTGAGCAAGAACAGCATGAATTCCATATCCGAAAGGGACGCCCCTGCGCGGTAAGCCATCGCCACGCCGTCGCCGGTCATATCGGTGTTGGTGTTTTTCAGGCTAAAGGGCTGGTAGCCGCCGGTGGCCATCACCACCGCCTTGGCGTTGATTTGGATGAATTCGCCGTTGTATACATTATAAGCCACAGCGCCGGAGATTTTATCGCCGTCTTTGAGCAGTTCCACCGCCACGCAGTCTTCCAGTTTGTCCACCGGGGTTTCTTTTAAGCCCTGGCGCAAAGCCCTGCCCATCATCGAGCCGGAAAAACGCCAGGTGGCAGGCGAACAGAAATTAAACGCACAGCCGGCGCGCTCAGCCCATTGGGTTACTTCGTAAACAATTTCCGGGCTTTCTTCTACAAATTGGCGGATAGCAGGCTGGTCGCCCAAGAAAAAGCCGTCGGTGATGATGGATTCATATACCATCTCTTTGCTGTAGTTGGGGTCGGCCTCTTTGATGCCGTATTTGTAATAGGCGCTTTCGCCATCCATAGCAAACGAACCGCCCACCATGATGGTGTTGCCCGAATTGCCTACCTGCCCTTTGGACAAAATAAGCACATCTTTGCCAAGGCGTTTTGCAGCAATGGCCGCTGTAACGCCCGCACCGCCGCCGCCGATGACGAGGATGTCTGTGTTAAGCACTTTCCCGATTGTACAATCTTTCATTGTAATAAAACCTCCCATCTTGAATTGCGCTGTCTTTTTCAATTAATTTAAATGGATTGAAAATTGAATCCATTTCTCTAGTTTTCATTTCTAATAATAGCATACAAACCGCTTGTTTTCAAACATTATTTTGCTTTTGTAAATATTATTTAAAACCGTTGAATAATTTTCGTTATAATGCCATATATCCGTTTGCAATGCTGTTAGAGGCCGGCCTTAGGGGCCAAACGCGCATGCATAGAGCTTTTGCTGTGCAAGAAAGAGGGGAATTTTGCAATTATCCGTGGGAATTTTTCTAAGAATATGGTATACTAAAATTGTTAAGCGGAATTTGCCGCCTGACCGCAGAATTTACAAAACAAAGGACATCGATTTCCATGGAATTTGCCATTAGCATTTTAAAGGAATACCCCAAGTGGGACTCGCTTTCGGTGATAAAACTCACCGCTTTCCCCTATGAAAAAGAAGGCTTTAAGCCGTTTTCGCAAGCGCGCATCTGTTTTGTGCAGGATAAAGGCATGTACGCACGCCTGTGGGCGTTTGATGTAGACCCTATCACCGCATCCACCCCGCAAACGCTTTTTGAGGGCAACGCCCTTGTTTTGCAGCTTGCCCCCGGTCAGGACGCCTCTGCCCCTTATCTGGAAATCGCCGCAAATGCCGGCGGCGTTTTTACCTTTTGCACCGCGCGGGGCCAAACCACCCTTACGCAGGGCGCGCCCGCCGGCTTTACCTTAAAAGAATTTACCGGCGAAGATTTGCAGGGCGAATACTGGGGATGGGAAGTATTTGTGCCGCTTGCCTGTTTTCGCAGTCTCGACCCTTCCTTTTCCATACAAGAACACCAGCCTTTGCGCGGCAACCTGCTAAAGGTCTGCCTGGATGCGCGCTATAAGCACATCGGCAGCTATAACGCACTTACCTGCCCGTTTGGGGTATTGCGCTCGCCGCAAGATTTTGCCCCCTTTGTGCTGGCCGGGTATTGAATCCTCCGCCCTGGGTTCAAGGCGGCTGCCACAGGCTTTTGTAAGCAGTTGTGGCGCCAAAGCAACATTTTTTGAAAATATCCCTGCGCAAAGGCGCTTTTTTGGTTGACCTTTGCGCGGATTTTTGCTATACTAATTAGGCTTTAGCAATTCGGAGAGTTGTCCGAGTGGTCGAAGGTGCAGCACTCGAAAACGAATGCCCTTTTTGGAAGCTCGCCTCTGAAAAACCTTGATTTTACGGGGTTTTTCGGCTATCATTGAAAAGTAAATA
>CAJFVS010000093.1 GCA_904420505.1 Candidatus Alloruminococcus vanvlietii
TATCGATGAAATGGTTGGCCGATTATGTCACAATCGACACAACCCCGAAACAATATTCCCACGCGCTCACCATGTCCGGCTCCAAGGTAGAAGGCTACACGGTAGAAGGCGCGGAAATTTCCAATGTAGTGGTTGGCAAAATTGTAAGTGTGGACAAACACCCCGATGCGGACAAGCTGGTGGTCTGCCAGGTGGAAGTAGGACAGGACGCCCCTGTGCAGATTGTAACCGGCGCGCCCAACATCCAAAAGGGCGTAAGCGAGGGCGCTTTGGTGCCGGTGGCTTTGCACAATTCCATGCTGCCAGGCGGCAAAAACATTAAAAAAGGCAAATTGCGCGGGGTGGAAAGCCAGGGCATGCTTTGCTCGCTGGGCGAGCTGGGGCTTACGATTCACGATTTCCCCTACGCCATTGAGGACGGCATTTTTGTATTGGAAGAAGACTGTCATGTCGGCCAGCCCATCTGCGAGGCCATTGGCTTAAACGACACCTGCGTGGAATTTGAAATCACCTCCAACCGGCCCGACTGTATGTCGGTAACCGGCCTTGCGCGCGAAACCGCCGCCACCTACAACGTGCCTTTAAACCTGCACACCCCGGTTGTAAAGGGGCAGGGCGGCAAAATTGGCGATTTGCTTTCGGTTGTGGTGGAAAACCAGGATTTATGCAAAGCGTACCTGGCGCGTGTGGTAAAAAACGTAAAAATCGGGCCTTCCCCCCGCTGGATGCGCGAGCGTTTAAGGGCCTGCGGCGTACGCCCGATTAACAACATTGTGGACATCACCAACTACGTGATGCTCGAATACGGCCAGCCCATGCACGCGTTTGATTTAAAATACGTAGAGGGCGGCAAAATTGTGGTAAGAAACGCCAAAGCGGGCGAAACCATTGTTACCTTAGACGGTATCGAAAGAACCCTGAGCCCCGAAATGCTGGTGATTGCCGACGCGCAAAAACCCGTTGCGGTGGCCGGCGTGATAGGCGGGGAATATTCCGGCATTATGGATGATACCCAAACCGTTGTGTTCGAATCGGCAAACTTTTTGGGCACCAGCGTGCGCACTACCGCCAAAAAGCTGGGCATGCGCACCGAAGCTTCCTCCCGCTACGAAAAGGGCTTGGACCCGCACATCACCTTCGAGGCCGTGCAGCGCGCCTGCGAACTGGTGGAAATGCTGGGTGCCGGCGACGTATGCGAGGACATCATCGCCTGCGAGCATTACGATAAAGCCTTAAAAACCGTTCGTTTTGAACCGGATTGGACCAACGAATTTTTGGGCATTCACATCTCCCGCGAACAGATGGTGGAATACTTAGGGCGCCTGGGCTTTGTTGTAAACGGCGATACGATTACCGTTCCGTCTTTCCGCACCGATATTGAGCACAAGGCCGATATCGCCGAAGAAATCGCCCGCATGTACGGGTACGACAATATCCCCATCACCGCTACCCGCGGCGTAGCCCAAGGCAAATTAACCGAAAAGCAGAAATTCGAACGGCGCGTAAACGACGCCCTGCTGGCGATGGGCTGCTATGAGATTATGACCTATTCGTTTATCTCCCCCAAATATTACGACAACATCCGCCTGGATAAAAACTCCCCCAAGCGCGATTCCATCCGCATTTTAAACCCCCTGGGCGAGGACACTTCCATCATGCGCACCACCGCTATCCCCTCGATGCTCGAATCTTTGGCGCGCAACTACAGCAACCGCAACCTGGACGCTTCCCTGTATGAGCTGGCCAGCGAATACATCAAAACCGGGGAAGACACCCTGCCCAATGAATACAAAACCGTCACCATCGGCTTATACGGCCAGGACAAAGATTTTTATACCCTCAAAGGCATGGTCGAATCGCTGTTAAAGGCAACCGATGTAACCGATTTGGACATCACCCCTGTCAAAGACGACCCCACCTTCCACCCTGGCCGTTGCGCGCGTTTAAGCGTTGGCGGCGAAGATTTGGGCGTAATTGGGGAAATCCATCCGGCGGTATGCGAAAATTACGGCATCTTAACCAAGGTGTATGTGGCCAATTTGTACTTGGATGTGCTGTTTGCCCATCACGCCACCCAAAAACAGTACAAAGCCCTGCCCAAACATCCGGCCGTTACCCGCGATTTGGCGCTTTTGTGCGATGCTTCCCAGCCGGTGCATGAACTGGAAAAAGCCATCCAAAAAGCCGCGGGCAAACTGTTGGAAAGCATTACCCTGTTTGACGTTTACCAGGGCCAGCAGATTGAAAAAGGCAAAAAAAGCGTGGCATATTCCATTGTGCTGCGCGCCGAAGACCGCACCTTAAACGACCAGGATGTGGAACATGTGATGAACAAGGTTTTGAAAGCCCTGGAAAACATGCAGGTAACGCTCCGCTCGTAATCACCAAATTGTTACTTTTATCTTGATAATTGCACACATTTGGTGTATTCTAGTACTAGACGGTTGCTATTTGGGTTTATCCAAATCGTCGCCACCCGTGTTGTTTCCAGCAAGTCGCCGGGGAATTTGGCGCAACTGTACTTTGTGCTGCTGGAGAATGGAGATTTGTTATGAACGAACCAACCATTTCCTTTTCCATTTATCAAGACAAAGAAAAAGAGATGAAACAAATTCTCACCACGGTGTACGATGCTTTGCGGCAAAAAGGGTATAATCCGGTTAACCAGATTGTGGGCTATATCCTTTCCGAGGACCCTACCTACATCACCACCCACAACAATGCCAGAAGTTTGATTCGCCGGATTGACCGTGACGAACTTTTGCAGGCATTGGTAAAATCGTATTTAACCGATTAAGACATCTTGTAAAACAGCGGGCGCTGCCAAAAAGCGTCCGCTGTTTTTGCATATGGCAAAACCTATGTTACAACGCCCCCTATTGAAAAGGCGGGCGGCTAAACGCACGGTGTCAACGCTTTTGCCCGCTGGTGTTTTCTGTTTTGTGGCAGGTTGGGCTGGCGCGCCTTACGTGGTTTCCAGCGGGACTTTTTGTCCAAATACTTTACTAAAATGCGCACAAATGGTATAATTATTTTTGTATTTATTATGCGAATGTAACAGAAACGATCCGCTGCCGTTTGGCCTTACATAAAAAAGGTCCGCTGCACAAAATGATACGAAAAGGAGAGATGCGTTATGGCACAAAGCAAACCGCCCATTTTGCAATATAAAGGCAAACCGCTGGTGCGCTGTGAAAACACCCTGTACTATGGCGACATGGCAGACGATTATATTGTCATGCTGCAAATTTTAAGCACCAAACCCTATGAAGATATGGTTATTGCCAACAAAGTAATGGTATCGCTTATGTCAACCGACCCAAGCGTGCGCTTAAAAGACCGCATTATCAAAAAAACCGAAAAAGAAGGCTTATACAACGCCTTGGATGTAGGAAGCATTTGGCTTTTGCGTGCATTGGAAGAGAAAAAAGCATAAAACAAAGCGCTGGGAAACAATTTCCCGGCGCTTTTTTGATTTATAATAAAGGCTAAAAAATGCCGGCAGAAAGGGTTTTCTGCCGGCGTTTTATTTGGTTTAAGGGTTTGTGGGAAGGTTGGCCTTTCGCACAATGGAACCGGCCTTAATAGGGCTTTCGCATGCAAAGGAAACCTTCATCATCGGATGGGGCGCCACCGTTATGGCCTGGCCCTGTTCGTCTGTCAAATCCTTTATCTGCAAGGCAAACGGCTTGGAAACAGGCTCTAACACCTCTACCGCATCGCCGTTTGAAAAACGGTTTTTCTGGGTGCAGTAAGCCCGCCCGTCGTGCCAGTTATCCACCACCGCTACAATATCGTATTGGCGCACATATCCGCCGTTGTCGTATATCTGGCCGTTTTGGGGCGGCCCAAAGTAAAAGCCCGTGGAGTATTCCCGGTGGCTTACCTTGCGCACTTCATCACACAGCCATTGCGGGGTGGTATAACCCGGCCCATGCTTTAAACAGCCGTCCACCGCCATGCGGTAAGCGTTGGTAATGGTCGCCACATAATAATCGGATTTGGCCCGCCCTTCGATTTTTAAGCTGGTAATGCCCGCATCGATAAGTTGATCGATGTGTTCAATCATGCACAAATCGCGCGCATTTAAAATATGGGTGCCCGCATCCCCTTCTTCAATGGGAAAATATTCCCCCGGGCGCTTTTCCTCCACCAGATGGTATTTCCAGCGGCATGGCTGCGCACAGGCGCCGCGGTTTGCATCGCGGTTGGTTAAAAAGCTGGATAACAGGCATCTACCCGAAAAGGAAACGCACATTGCCCCGTGCACAAAGGTTTCAATCTCCAATTCGGGCGGGGTTTTGTCGCGTATCTGCTTGATTTCATCCAAGCACAGCTCGCGGGCCAACACCACGCGGGACGCCCCCATGGCGTGCAGCTCGTTGGCGGCCAGGTAGTTGACCACCCCGGCCTGGGTGGAAATGTGGATATCCATCTCGGGCACGCAGCGTTTTGCCAGCTTTAACACCCCTATATCCGCTACAATCAAGGCGTCTACCCCGTTGTGCAAAGCCGTTTTAAAAAACTGCGGCAGGCGTTCAATTTCCGCATTGCGCGGCAAGGTGTTACAGGTAAGGTATACCTTTGCCCCGTTTTGGTGCGCCAGACGGCAGGCTGCCTGCATCTGCTCGTCGTCAAAATTCTGGGGGGCAGCGCGCATGCCAAATTCCTTGGCGCCCAAATACACCGCATCCGCCCCAAACAACAGGGCTGCCTTCAGCCGGTCAAAATCGCCGGCCGGGGCCAAAACTTCGGGTTTTGTGCTCATCATAAGCGTTTATTCATCCTCTTCGCCGGTTGTTGTACCATGCACATCGCCCACCGATTCGGCTGTGCGGATATTGGCCTCATGCTGTGCCAAAGTGGATGCATAGTAGTACTTGTTGTTGTCATCCGTTACAAAGTAATAGTAAGAAGTGCTTTCCGGGTACAGCGCCGCACGGATAGCCTCGCGCCCGGGGTTGCACACCGCGCCAACCGGCAAACCGTCGCACACATAGGTGTTGTACGCATCGTACAGCGTCTGGTTGGGCGTTTCGATATACGGTTTAATCTGGTTGTTGACATAATCGCGCGTTACATCCGACTGCAGCTTAGGATAGGTGCCGCTGTTGTTGAGCCGGTTGTGGAATACCGACGAAACAAAGTACATGCTTTCCTCGTCAAAGGATTCTTTTTGGATAATGGAAGCCAGGATAATCACTTCGTCCAGCGTCATCCCCAGTTCTTCCATGCGCTCGTAATAGGATTGGTCAACCTTGCGGTTGAAGTTTGCCAAAAACTTGCGGACAACCGATTCGGGTTTTTCGCCTACGTAAAAGTCGTAGGTATCCGGGAAAATATACCCTTCCAGCTTATAAAACCGGTTGGCGCTGTCGGGAATCATGGTTTCAAACTCATAGCCAAAGTCCACCGTCTGCGCCGCTTCAATAAAGGCATCCGCCGAGCAAACCTCGTTTTCTTCCAGCAATTGGGCAATCTCGTTCATGGTAAGGCCTTCGGGGAAGGTCAGCGTCACAACGCCTTCGTTGGTGGAGACCCCTTTTAATATGGTAATGATTTCATCGTATCCCAGCGCCGAATCCAGGGGGATGTTCTCACCGCCGTTTAATTTGCCGTCTGCGCCGCGCAATTTGGCATAAAGGGTAAACGTAAAGCGCTGTTCAATCACGCCGGAATCCTCTAAAATTTTAGCAATCTCGCTGGTAGAGGCGTCCTCCGGAATCGTCACATAAATCTGGTTGGACTCCTTATACATGCCGATGATATCGTTTAACGCGGTCAGCGTAAAAATCGAAAGCAGCACCGAAGCGCCCAGCACTAACACAATGTACAACAAAACGCTGGTAGTGCTGCGGGTGCGGCGGGCACGGCGGCGGCGTTTTTCCATTTTCTCTTCGCTTTCGCGTATCGCCGAAGGGCTTTCAATCCAACGGGTTTTTTCTTCGCCGGCCGGGTCCTCGTCATCGTCGTAAAAGCTGCCGGCAAAACCGTCGTCCATTCTGGGCTGCTGCGGCGCATGGTAAGCGGAAGCATCGCTATGGCCGTTGTCTGCAAAGTCGTCAAACACCGTTTTGGGCTGACGGCTTTGCTGCTGGGCGGCTTCTTCCTGCATTTTTTTCTGCGCCTGCAAGCGGTTTTGGTAAATCGCGTCAAAATCAAACGCAAAATCGTCAATGCCGTCTACATAGCCGGTATCGCCGGTGTGGTATTTGCGTTTGGATTCATCGTCAGGGTCGCCAAAGGCAGGCGAAAACGACACCGGAAACAAATCGTCTTCCGGCTTGGTGTCGTTAAAAAAGTCATCGTCATTGATGTTGATTTCGAACTTTTCCTTGTTTTTTTTCAAAAAGTCGTCATCGTCGTCTTCAAAATCAAAAAACGTTCTGTTTTTGTCATCGGGCATGAATCTTTCCTCCAACATTGACCGTATTGTGTAACCAACCAAATTTATGCGGCATATGATATAGCAAAACCACATAGTGAGGTGAATTGTAAATGTGTAACAGCTTTTGCGGCAACAATATTCTCTGGCTCATCATTTTAATCATCCTTCTGGGCGGCGGATGCGGTTGTTCTAACAACTGCTGCAGCAACAACTGCTGCAATTAACGCAAATACTTATCACAAAACAAAAGCTCCTTCGGGGGCTTTTGTTTATTTGTTTTTGGGCCTAAAATCGTAAACGGCCCGTTCGGTTACCAGCATATGTACCGGGCGGTCAAACACATTGCGGGGCAGGCGTTCCACCAGGCAGCTTTCAAAACACATCCCAATGGAAATGCCCCGGTACCCTTGCAGATACCGGTCGTAAAAGCCTTTGCCCTGCCCTAGGCGCATGCCGGTTTTATCAAATGCCACACCGGGGACAAGCATAATCCCCTTTTGGCCGGGCGATGCTTTCTGGCAGCCGGGCAAAGGTTCCAAAATGCCAAAACGCCCGGGGCTTAAATCGGCAAAGGAATGGATATAATAAAAATCCATTTCGTTGCTGTTGGGGCTGCACCGCGGAAGCGCCACATGCTTGCCGTTGATGAAACAATGCTGGATTAACACATGGGTGTTGGGCTCGTTTGCGGTAGAAGCAAACAAAAACACCGTTTGCGTCAGCTTAAAAATGCCCAGGCCCAGCACGTTTTCCATCAAGCGTGTGTCGCAGTAAACCTTTTCTTCCGGCAAAATCCGCTGCATTTTTTGTTTAAAGCGTTTGCGAAGCTGTTGTTTTTCCTCTAGGATTTCTTGCATTGTAATCCATCCTCAACCAAAAGGGCGGCTTGTTTGCCCTTTAGTTTTTCTATTAAACGCAAAGCAAAGGGAATGGATGCGCCCGGGCCTTTGCCGGTGATAAAAATGCCGTCTTCCTCCACCAGTTCGCCGGTGAGATTGGCTTTGTACATGTTTTTTTCAAACCCGGGGAAACAAGTGGCTTTTTTGCCTTCCAAAAGGCCCATATTGCCCAAAATGGAGGGCGATGCACAGATGGCGGCAACCCAAACGTTGTTTTCCACCGCGTACTTGATGCGGTCAACCACCTCGTGGCTCATGGCCAAATTCACCATGCCGGGCATGCCGCCGGGCAAAACCAGCATTTGCATATCCTGCTCTTGCACTTCATGGCCTAACAGATCGCATTCCACACAGATATTGTGAGCGCCTTTTACCTGTTTTAAACCAACGCCTACCGTGCGCACCTCAATTTGGGCGCGGCGCAGCAAATCTACAACGGTAATGGCTTCAATCTCTTCAAAACCTTCGGCTAAAAACACGTAAACCATCTTGTCACCTCATTTAATCCAAACACAGGTTCATATACACCTGCATATCCGGCAATGTTTGTTTGGCCGCCGCACAAAGCATGGCATAGGGCTTTGTTTCAAAATCCCCCGGCCGCCATGTGCTGCCGACATGGGTAAAAACCACCGCTTCCTGGCAGCCCAAATGGGCAAGCACCGCTTTTACACAGGCGCCTTCATATCCCGGCGCACACAAAAGCTCTTTGATATAAGCGGTTTTTTCTATATTATAACAGGCGCACAATCCCTGTAAAGAGAAATCCGAAAAAGTTAATATTTGTGCACCCGTTTGTAATAATTCCTTGGCGCGGTAAAGGGTTCCGGCCTCCCCCCAGTCCAAATAAGGGCCAAGCGTTTGCAAAAAACGGGTGCGCACCTTATAAAACTGCGCAGGCGGCAAAGGTTTGGGCAAAAGCGTTTGGCTTTGCACAACATCGCTTGCAGACAATTTTCCCACACGCTTATCAAAAAACGTTTGGTACCCCCGTTTGCCATAGTAGCCAAACAGGCTTTGGCTGGCAGGGGTTAAAAACAAATAGTCCACCCCGGCGGCCGTTGCTTCTTTTTGGGCAAATTCCAGCAAACGGGTGCTAAAGCCTTTGCCCCGCATGCTGGGATGGGTTGCCACCGCATATACATACTGCAATAAAAACGTTTGAGCCCCCGCCTTTATTTGGCAGGGCATCAAGGTGAGCATGCACGCAAGCGTTTGCCCCGCTTGCAAAACAAGGGTTTGGTTAAGGGCGAACCCCTGCTGGTAATAAAAATCAATGTAGGGCTGCTCATCGCCAAAGCAAAGATGCCACAGCTCTTTTAACTGCGGGATATCCTGCACCCCGGCATAGCGGATGGTGTCATCCATTACAGCTGCTCCTTTAAGCGGGCGGTGAATTTTTCCTGCAAAAACGCCGGATTATACGACAGTTTGGCTTTTCTTAAACCTTCGTCGCCGGTGTCCTCCTCGCGGTTGATGTAGGTTGCATCCCCCGCGCAGGCGCGTACAAATTCGCGGTTAATCATGGGGTAAGCGCCGTCTATATCGTAAAACGCCTTTTCGATGTGCACCAAAAACGTATCGCTGTTCAGCCGCTCGCCGATGGTATACGCGCAAACCTGCCCGTTTACACGCAGCAAAGCGCCTTGCAGCCCCAGCTGAAAATAATGCCCCAACGCCATGCGCACGGCGCAGGCTTCCTGCTCCAAGCTTTCGTTGCGGTAGCATTCGTTGATTTCACACCATTTGCGGTTCATTTTCGCACAGTCTTCAATGTTGTTTTCATCAATCAATTCAAATTGGTAATCCGGGTATAAGCGCAAAAACTTGGAAATATGGTTGCGTTTGGCATGGTATTTTTTGCCTGTTAAATTTCTCAAATCCTCGGCCAAATACACATAATCTTCCAAATCGCGCTCCTCCTGGAACACAAACATACCCGGGAAGGTTTCTTCCATACGGGCCATGCCATCGCGGTTGATGCCGTGCATGGAAAATTTCTGCCCGTTTTGGGCAAAGTCTTGCATAACTTCCTGCATAAACGCTTTAAAATCGCCTTCCCCGGCGGGATATAAAAAGCTCATTTCCTTGGGGTCAAGCCCCGATTTAATGGCATAAAACCCTTTGTATGGCGCAATGGCGATATGGTAAATGTCTTTCCAAATAAAATTGTTGGTAAAATTGTATTCGCTTCCGCGAAAATCCGAGATTTGCAAAAGCGGTTTTACCCATCCTGCATCGCTAAGCTCCACACTTTTAAAATCGATCATAAAATACTGGTCTCCTCTTTTATTGCATGAATAATTTTTTGTAAAATGGATTGCTCGCTTAAGGGCTCGTCGTCCTCATAGCATGTAATGATTTTCCAATCCAAACAAGAAGCGGCATAAAACGCAGCCTCTCTACAACATTTTAAATACCATTGGTTTTTTTCGTGTATGTCCTTTTTGGTTTCATCCCCAGCATAACGCTGCATCAACAATTTTTGCGAAACCTCCGGGGACATATCCAAATACAGCACCAAATCCGGTTTGGGCAGCTTTAACTTTACAAATTCATAGTCATACAGCCAATTTAAATAGCTTTCCCATTCTTGCTGGGGCAATTTTGCCATTTGATGGATGGCGTTGGAAGTGGTATAGCGGTCGCATAAAATCACCGTACCGCTGCGGTAATCCTTTTCCCAATCCTTTTTAAAGCTGGCAAAGCGGTCCACCGCGTAAAAACTGGACGCTGCAAAACAACCCACATCGTTCGGGTCGGTACCAAATTCCCCATTCAGGTACATCTTCACCAGGCAAGATGCCTCGCTTTGGTAATTGGGGAAAGACACCATGCGGTTTTTTATCCCGTGCTGGGTAAAATATGCAGCCAGCAATTTGGTTTGGGTGGCTTTTCCGCTGCCGTCAAGCCCGTCGATTACAATTAGGGTCTGCTTATTCAAAGTCGCGTCCTCCTATTTGCTTATTTGCGCTGCCCATCCACCTGCTGTTTGAGTTCTTGCATATGCTCGCGCATTTCTTCCATACGCCCGCAGGACATTTTCCCTTCCGGGCAAGCGCCGCGCACACAGGGCGCGCCCGCATGTGCAAACAAAACAGGGGCTTTTTCATACACCAGCGCCAGCATTTTGTCCGCTACCTCGCGGATTTCCCACTGGGCGCGGTTGCAGCAGCGGTGCGCAAAAAAATTAAACAGGCTGCGCACATTCATGGTGACAATCATCTTGGTATCGCAAGCGTTTGGTAATACAAAGCGGGCGTCCTCAATGGCGCGTTTTTCCGCCGCCGAGTTGGCTTTTTTCTCATCCATCCCGCTTGCCAAATTTTCTTTCACATAGCCTTCCTTTAAAAGGGCGGTTATCTGTTCATAGTATTGCCCACATGCGCGCATGCACTCTTGGAATGCAGCGTTTGCCTGTTCGTTTTGGGCAATTTGCGGCGGGGTGACATAGGAAAAATCCATTTCCTTTACATACCGCTGGCTTTGCACACTGTAAGATGCAATGCGGTGGCGGGTCATCTGGGCCAAAAACGAACGCGAAACCCCTTCTATTGCAAAGGTAAAGGTTACATGTTCCATTGGGCTTTCATGCCCAATGCTTTCCAGCATGGATACAAACTTGTCCACTTTTTCGGGGGTAAGCCCATCCATCAATTCCTGCACGCCAACCGGCGAATAGCACAGCTTGGCGGCGGCGGCAATCAACTTTTGCGGCTCATGGGTATAGCTTAACAAGGTTACGGTTGCCATAATTGCCTCCTTTGGCTTGTCCTTTGTATTTTCAAAATCACACCGAACCTTTTAAAAAGGTTCGGCATGAGCAATCGGCGTTCATACGCTTGGGGCGCGCATCTTTTTGCAAAGCACAGGGCTTCTTTGCGGCTGCGCCGGGCAACACCACGTTTTGGCTGTTTGCCGGCACGGTTTTTTGCATGCTTTGCCGTTGCCGCTATGGTCAGCCTGTGCACGCTTTGCAAAGCGCCCTTCCGGCAGCTAAATAAAAACATTTGGGCCGTCAGTCGTGCGTAGGCAACGCTGCCAAACGCCTCGGATGGCGGGTAAAGTGCAGGCGGGGTTAGCACCGCCGCAGTAGATGGCAGCTGTTCGCCTGCGCTCTCAGGCCACCCTTACGATGTATCCCTTCCGGCTGCCAAATTGCAAATTTGGGCCGTCAGTCATGCGTGGATGCTGTTGCCCAAATCACAGATTTGGACAGCACCGCATATGGATTAGTTCCCGGAAACGGTTAGCAAATCTTCATCGCACAGGTCAGAAAGTTTGGGCGGGAAAAATTCATTGGTCGGGAACTTGATGCGTTTGAAGATTTCACATGGGTCATCGGTTGTCACGCTGTCCGAACAATCCTTATCCGGCACGCAGAAATCGTATGCGGGGATGAGCATCTGGACACTGCGCTCGATTTGGATAATGGAGAACAGCCCGATGGTGATAAACACCAGTTTGCTGGGGTTATAGCAGCAGAAGTTGCCGTCAAACCCGTTGCAGATAGAGGGCGGGATAGTTGTTACATCGTTGCAGCAGTTTTGCGGGGCTTCCACCAGCCGGCAGCTTAAGCAGATGGGGTCAACCACCTGTACGGTGGCTTTGGGCAGATTGGTGCTTTCGCATACGCAGTTTTCGTCGCAGTTTTGGTTAGTAGAGGAGAATACCCGCACGTTGCCTTCGCTGCCATACAAAATCACCTTTTTGCTGTAGCTGGCTACGCCGCATACTTCTACCGGGCAGTTTACCGGCGAATTGTATGCTGCCAATGTCACTTTGAAGAAAAACGTCATATCAACCGAGTAAAACCCTCTGTTGAACGGAACAGGCTCTACTTCCATAAACACGTTGAGCACTGTTACGCTTTTGCATTTTACACTTGAGGCCTGATCGATTACATTCTGCCCACAGTCGGTGAAAACCACGCGCAGGTTTTCGATACAATCTTTTTCACTGCATGAATCATAGATTCGTCCGGCGTCGATGCAAACCGCTTCTTTAAAGCTGTTGGAACCTACCGCTGTCGGGATAGCATTATTGTCTGCCATATAAATCCTCCTATGACTTGTTATTAAAGATTCGACTTCAATACCATTCTATGAGGAGAATCCCGTTTTGTTCCTAGGTTTTGAAAAAAATCGCTTGTTTTGCGGCCTTTTTTACGCTTTTTCCAGTTTTGCAAAGTTGGCCATAATCTTTTTTTGGCCGGCTGTGTCAAATACAATCTCCAAAAGGTGGTCGTTGCCCATTGCGCGCACCGAAACCACCCTGCCTTTGCCAAAGGTCTGGTGAACCACCACATCCCCTACCTGGTAGGTGTTGGCGTTTGCATTGGGTTTGTTTTTGTATTGGTCAAACCCGCCCATAAACCGTTTGGAAAACGTATCCACATGCGGTTTTTGGGGGGCTTTTTCCGGTTTGGCAAACGCTTGGCGGATGATTTCATCCCGCACGTCTTTCATCGGCATGGGGATTTCTTCCACAAAGCGGGAAACGCGGTTGCGCATGGTTTTGGCATACAGCATGCGCTCGTATGTAGAGGTGATATACAGCCGCTGTTTGGCGCGGGTAATGGCCACATAACAAAGCCGGCGTTCTTCTTCTATCTCCGACGGGTCGTTCATCGAAAGCGAAGAGGGGAAAATGCCCTCCTCTGCGCCCACCAAAAACACCACCGGGAATTCCAGCCCTTTGGCCGAGTGCATCGTCATCATCAACACACAGTCGGCGTTTTGGTCAATGCCGTCGGTGTCCGCATACAGCGCCACCTCTTCCAAAAATTCCTGCAAAGAGGGCGTTTCGGCCTGCTCGCTGTATTGGATAATCTGACTTTTTAGCTCCGCTACGTTTTCCAGGCGGGTCTGCCCTTCAAAACCCTGTTTTTCCAGCATTTCGCGGTAGCCGGTTTCGTCCAGCACCTCGTCGAACAGCTCATCCAGGCTCATCGATTCCAAATATTCCCCAAAGCGCTTAATCATCCCGCAAAATTCTTTTAGCGCGGGGGCTTTTTTGGCAAGGGCTGCGTATTCGTCCGCATGCTCCATCACCTCAAAGGCCGAAAGCCCCAAACCAGCCGCCACCTGGTCAATGGCTTCCACCGTGGCGTCGCCGATGGCGCGTTTGGGCTCGTTGATGATGCGCTTTAAACGCACGGTGTCCTGCGGGTTGGCAATCACGCTTAAATAGGCGGTCATATCCTTGATTTCCTTGCGCTCGTAAAAGCGCACGCCGCCGATAATTTTATACGGGATACCCGCTTTTACAAAATACTGTTCAATCTCGCGCGAAAGGGCGTTTTGCCGGTACAGCACCGCGTGGTCGGAGTACTTCTGCCCGTTTTTCACATCCTCTAAAACCGTTTCGGCAACAAACCGCGCCTCAGCCAAAGCGTTGCGCCCTTTAAAATGGCATATTTTTTCGCCTTGTTCGTTGTTGGTCCACAGCTCTTTGCCCTTGCGCTCGGTGTTGTTTTCTATCACGCGGTTGGCCGCTTCCAAAATGGTTTTGGTGCAGCGGTAGTTTTGCTCTAAGCGCACCACCTTGGTGTTGGGAAACTGCTGCTCAAAGCTTAAGATGTTTTCAATCATCGCCCCGCGGAATTTGTAAATGCTCTGGTCGTCGTCGCCCACCACGCAGATGTTGTGGTGCGACTGCGACAAAAGGCTTACCAGCCGGTACTGGGCGTGGTTGGTGTCCTGGTATTCGTCCACCATGATGTATTGGAAACGCTTTTGGTAGTACTCCAATACCTCCGGGTGGGTTTCCAGCATTTGTACGGTCACCATGATGATATCGTCAAAATCCAAAGCTCCTGCGGCTTTTAGCGTTTTTTGGTAATATTCGTACACCTTTTTGATGACTTCCATCCGGTATTCGCCGTCGGTGGGAATCTGCTCAGGGGTCACCATGCGGTCTTTTTGGCGGCTAATGATGTTTAAAAGCGCCTTGGGTGGGAACAGCTTATCGTCAATGCCCAGCGTTTTCAAAGCGTCTTTTATCACCCGCACGCTGTCGTCGGTATCGTAGATGGTAAAGCTTTGCGGGTAGCCCATACAGGCAATATCCCGGCGCAACATACGCACACAGGCCGAGTGAAAGGTACCGGCGTTGATGTCCAAAGCGTCCGGCCCCAGGGTGCGCTCCAGACGTTCTTTTAATTCGTTGGCGGCCTTGTTGGTAAAGGTGATGGCCAAAATGTTCCACGGGCGCACGCGGTGGTAGCCCAAAAGCTGGGATAAGGCAGCGGTGTTGGCGCTGTCGCGCACATCGCAGTGCGCTAAAAAGTCCAAATCCTGCTGCGTCAGCCCTTCGGGCACATAAGAAGAACCATAGGCTTCCCCATATAAAATCATATTGGCAATGCGGTTGACCACCACCGTGGTTTTGCCGCTGCCCGCCCCTGCCAAAATCAACACCGGCCCGCGCAGGGTAAATACGGCGTCGCGCTGGACAGGGTTTAAATTTCCAAACTGCCTGGCAATGATTTCATCGCGCAGGCGGCAATATTGTTCGCGGTATTGTTCCATTGTATGTCCACCTTATTCGTTATCCAGTCTATTTTAGCACATTTTGTCTACTTTTGAAAGGGCAGGTGTATAAAGCCGCCGCCTGCCCCGCCTTTTGCAGCCGCCTAAGGCGGTTGTGCCCCAAGGCAAAACTTGCGGGGGCCGCCCTTTGCTGCCAAGGGGCAGTTTTGTGCTTTTGGGGGCTTGTTTTGCCGGTTTGGCGCGCCTGCAAAACAAACAACAAGCCCCTCCGCCAAAAACGGAGGGGCTTTGACGATTTGCAGTTAACCAAGCAACGGGCTTAAAATGCTAATAAGCACACCAGCTGCTACCGCCGAACCGATAACGCCTGCAACGTTGGGGCCCATGGCATGCATGAGCAAAAAGTTGCTGGGGTCTTCGGCTTGGCCCACCTTTTGCGATACGCGCGCAGCCATCGGCACTGCCGAAACACCGGCCGAACCGATAAGGGGGTTAACCTTGCCGCGGGTGACAAAGCACATGAGCTTGCCAAACAGCACGCCGCCGGCTGTGCCAATCATAAAGGCTGCAAGGCCCAATGCGATAATGCCCAAGGTTTTGGGGGAAAGAAACGCTTCCGCCGTTGCAGTAGCGCCGACCGACAGCCCCAAGAATATGGTAATGATATTCATAAGCTCGTTCTGGGCGGTTTTTACCAAACGCTCTACCACGCCGGATTCCTTCATCAAGTTACCGAACATCAACATGCCTACCAAGGGGGCGGCGTCCGGCAAGAGGAAAGATACCACCAATGTCACAATAATCGGGAAACATACTTTTTCCAGTTTGGAAACTTCTCGCAGCTGTTCCATTTTTACCCGGCGCTCTTTTTTCGTGGTCAGTGCTTTCATAATGGGCGGCTGGATAATCGGCACCAGCGCCATATACGAATACGCCGCTACCGAAATCGGCCCTAACAAATGGGGTGCAAGCGTTTTGGCAACATAAATGGCGGTCGGGCCGTCCGCGCCGCCGATGATGGCAATCGCGCCTGCTTCCAATGCCGGGTAACCCAGCAAAATGGCGCCCAAAAAGGTTAAGAAAATACCAAGCTGCGCCGCCGCGCCCAGCAAAAAGCTTTTGGGGTTGGCAATAAGGGGGCCGAAATCGGTCATGGTACCAATGCCTAAGAAAATGAGCGGCGGGTATATACCCATTTTTACGCCCTGGTACAAAATATTGATGAGCCCACCCTGCGCATCGGCTGCCAGGCCCGCCATAGGCAGGTTGGCAAGCATCATGCCAAAGGCAATGGGCAGCAAAAGCAGCGGCTCGTATTTTTTCACAATGGCCAGATAAATCAAAACGCAGGAAATGACAATCATCACCAGGCACTGCCAGTTTGCATGCGCAAAGCCCGATGACGCTATCAACCCCTGTATGGATTCTACAAATGCATCAATCACGGTCAAACCCTCCTAGTAAAACCCGGTTAAAAGGGGTTGGTATTTTGGCGCAAACCGGCAAGGCCCCACGAAGAACGCGCTTTGCTGCGCGTTACCCGGCGCACAGCATACTGCACGCCCGTTTGCGCAGAATAAGCTGCAACAGCGGCCGCAATCACCGCCAGCACTTCGTCGTCTATGCCCTGCGCCGCACTTGGCGCCACTGCAGCGGCAGCCGGTGCATGTGCCACCGGTGCCGGGTTCTTATCTTGCCCGGCCGAATCTTCCAGTTTGGCAACACGGCCAAACAATTGCCCCAGCACGCGGATTAACACCGCAAGCAAAATCAATACCAAGAAAACGACGACCAAGCCAACCACAATAATCGAAGCGGTCAACGTCGCCGTAGACATTTGTGTAACAGGCATACTCATTCTCCCTTTTTAAGCAGATTGGCAACCCAGATGTTATAGCAGCACCAAATTACCCATTATGTTTAAGTATACACGAACTGCCAAAATTTTTCAATTCTTCCCATAAATTATTTGCCCTATTTGCAAAGTTTGCAAAGCTGTTGTATGATGAAAGAAAACATTGGAAAGGATGTTTCCCTATGGGGTTTGATTTTGCAACATTTTGGGACCAAAACCAAAAAATTATTTTGGCCGCGGTGTTCTTCTTTGTAGGGCTGGGGCTTATTTTCGGCATTTCCAAGCTGCTTTCCAAGGCGGCTGGCAAAGCCAACAAGCACAGCGCGCTGGTGCGCTACGGGTGCAAAATTTTTACCATCATTTTAATTGTGGTGGATTTTTGCGCCGCTTTAGCGCTGGCGGGTGCGCAAGAACAGCTCAACCGGCTGCTGGTCACCACCGGGCTATGGGAATTTTTCCCCAAGCTGCTTTCGGCCGCGTTGATTTTGGCCGTTGGGGTTGGGCTTATCAAAATCATTTTGTCTTTGTATGACAATGGCAAGCTCAAACAAAAGCTCGACCGCTCCATTGCCGGTTTTTTGCGCTCGGCGCTGAACATTGCCTTATATATTGTGGTTTTCATCACCGCTTTAAGCGCCCTGGGTGTGGAAACCACCAGCTTTATCGCCATTTTAAGCGCGGCGGGCCTGGCGCTTTCCCTGGCCATGCAGGACAGCCTGAAAAACCTGGCCGGCGCCATCTCCATTATCCTGCTCAAGCCCTTTGAGGTAGGCGATTACATCCAAACGCCCGATATTGAAGGCACGGTTAGCGCCATTGGGCTGGTATACACCACCCTGAACACGGTGGACAACAAACGCATTAGCGTGCCCAACGGCCTGCTTTCGGCGGATAAAATCACCAACTACAGCAGCGAACCGCAGCGCCGGCTGGATTTGACCTTTTCCATCGGCTATGAAGACGATTTTGCCAAAGCCTGCGGCCTTATTTATGAAATCGCCATGAAAAACCCTTTAACCCTGCACGACCCGGCGCCTGTCATCCGCATGAGCGAACACGCGGCAAGTTCCATCAACATCACCTGCCGGTTGTGGGTGGATAACCAAAATTACTGGACGCTGAAATTTGACATGCTCGAGCAGGTAAAGCAAGCGTTTGACGAGCACCACATCAACATCCCTTACCAGCAGTTGCAGCTGCATATTCAACAATAAAACCACACTCCCCGGCATTTTCCCTTGCCGGGGAGTTTTTTAGGCCAAAACCTGGCTTTTATCAAGGCGTTTGGTATTTTTCTCTGGCCAGCAGCAGCGCAAGGCTGTCGGCCTCTTGCGGGGTAATATACCCGCGTTTGAGCATTTCGTCCAGCAGCTGGCCCTGCATCTGCTGTTCTTCGGATAAAATCTCCACCACCTGGTTTTTGGCCTGCGGGCTTGTGCAAATGTTCATGCCGGTATTATAGGTATTGGTCAAATACTGCTGGGTGTACAGCATATCCAGCAAAATTTCTTCATCCTGCAAAATCTCTTTGGGCATCGTGTGTTTCTCCTTATTGCAAAAGCGCGCGCAGGCGGTCAAAATGGCTTTGGTGCTTTGCCGCAAGCTGTTCGCATTTCACTTTGATTTGCGGGTCTTTGGTGATGTGCGCATAGGCGGTGTATTTTTTTACCTGCACCTTTTCCACCGTCAACTGTTCTTCCAAAAACGAAAGTTCCCGTACAGACAACATGGCACGGCCTCCTTACAACAATTTGCTGTTGTTAGTATGCCAAAACAGCCGGCTGTTTAAACAAAAAAGGCCCGGACATCATGTCCGGGCCTTAAAAAGCGCTTAAAACTGCTGGGAAGCATCCACGAACCCTTCAAAGAATTCGCCGATGTACTGGAACGATTTGCCGGTGCCGATGGCCACGCATTCCCTGGCGTTTTCCGCCACCCAGGCGCCGATTTTGGTGTGGTGGGCGATGCATTTGTCAAAGCCCCACAAAAGCGAACCGCCGCCGGTGAGCACAATGCCTTTTTCGGAAATATCCCCTACCAGTTCGGGAGGGGTTTTTTCCAGCACCAGCTTTACCCCGTCTACCACTTCGCCTACCGGCTCTTTTAAGCATTCGTAAATTTCCTGCCAGGTAAGGGTGATTTTCTGGGGCAGGCCGTTTAACAGGCTTCTGCCTTTTACTTCAATGGTTGTGTCGTCGTCGCGCGGGTAAGCGCAGCCAACGGTTTCTTTTACAATCTGGGCGGTTTTTTCCCCAATTAAAATATTGTGCGCATTTTTGACATAGCGGATAATGGCCTGGTCAAACTTGTTGCCCGCCATTTTGATGGAGGTTTTGACCACAATGCCGCTTAAGGAAATCACCCCGATATCGGCTGTGCCGCCGCCTACGTCCACAATCATGGTGCCGCTGGGCTTGGTGATATCAATCCCCGCGCCGATAGCCGCCGCAATGGGTTCTTCAATCAAAAACACCTTGCGCGCGCCGGCCATTACCGCCGCGTCAATCACCGCGCGCGATTCCACCCCCGTAATGCCCGAGGGCACGCACACCGCTACGCGGGGTTTTAGCAGGCTTTTTTTGCACACTTTGCGCACAAAATATTTAATCATCTGCTCGGTTACTTCGTAATCGGAAATAACCCCGTCTTTCAGCGGCTGGATCGCACGGATGTTATCCGGGGTGCGCCCAATCATTTTAAAAGCTTCTTCCCCCACTGCCAAAACATCCCCGCTGCGTGTGTTCACCGCTACAACCGAAGGCTCGGTTAATACAATGCCCTGGTTGTCTATATAAACCATTACTTTGGTTGTACCCAAATCAATGCCGATATCCGATGCCATACTTTCACTCCTCTTCTTTTCTTTCTTGTGGCAGCGTGTATGCAATCACCGCGCTGTCCACACGCTCGCAGCCGCTTTCAAGCAGCATCTGCGTGCATTCCATAATGGTAGCGCCGGTGGTTATGATGTCATCAATAAGTAAAATTTTCTTATGGGACACGTCTTCATTTACATAGAACACGCCTTTGATATTTTCAAATCGTTCGCTGCGCGAAAGCCGGTGTTGTGTGCGGTTATCCTTCCCTTTTACCAAACAATGGCGGCTGTACGCAACATGCATCTTCTTGGCGAGCAATTTCGCAATTACTCCAGTTTGATTATATCCTCTTTCACGAAGTTTGTCCATAGACATTGGCACGCAAACCACCAAATCGTAATCGAATTTGTCCGTGGCAAACGCTTCATACATCCAGTTTGCAAAATGGTGGGCCAATTCTTTGCGGCCATGGAATTTATAAGCATAAATGGCTTTCTTTATCGTTCCCGCATAGGTAAACGGATATAAACACCGGGTATTTGGCAATGTTAACCAGCGGTTGTGCACCGGATGGCTTTGCTGTACGCAATGTTTGCAAAGGCCAAAATCTTCTTTGGCAATTACTTGGTTGCACAAAGCGCAGCGCGGCGGAAACAAAATGGAAAGCAAAGAGGAGAAAAGTTTATTCATGCGCAAATTCTTCCCTTATAAATTTTGTCAAATTGGTGTAACGGCGCACACGTCTGTCGTTATCCACCATCTGCAGGATGGTCTGCGGGTTGCCCACCCCGATAAACAGTTTTTTGGCACGCGTTACCATGGTGTAAAGCAGGTTGCGGTAATGCATTTTGGAGCGCATATCCATAAGCGGGGCCACCACGGCGGTAAACTCGCTGCCCTGGCTTTTGTGCACGGTAATGGCGTAGGCAAGCTCCAAATCGTTTAGCAAATCAAAGCTGTACTGGCAAACGCGCTCGTCAAAGCGGATCATCATCACCCGGGCGCTGGGCAGAATTTCTTCAATAACCCCAATATCGCCGTTGTAAATGCCAGAAGAAAGTTCTCCGTCTGTGTTAATCCACTCGATGTCGTAATTGTTGCGCACCTGCATCACCTTATCACCCTCGCGGAAGGTGGCATAGGGGGTTTTCTGCTCTTTTTTCTCCTTTTGGGGCGGGTTTAAGGCCTCTTGCAGATGGCGGTTTAACTCGTTGGTGCCCAACGGCCCTATGCGGGTCGGGCACATCACCTGAATATCCCAAAGCGGGGAAAACCCATAGCTTTGGGGCAGCCGACGGGTGCAAAGGTCGATGACGGTTTGGATGGATGCGGGCGCATTGGGGCTGTTTAAATAAAAAAAGTCGTTGTCTTTTTGGTCCAAAACCGGGTACTGGCCCCCTACAATGCGGTGGGCGTTTTGCACAATCAGGCTTTTGGCCGCCTGGCGGAAAATCTCGGTGAGCACCACGGTGTGGATGCACCCGCTTTCAATCAAATCGTGCAGGATATTGCCCGGCCCCACCGAGGGCAGCTGGTGAAAATCCCCCACCAGAATAATGCGCGTATCCATTTTCAAGGCGCGCAAAAGCCCTTCAAACAAAGGCGTGTCCACCATGGACATCTCGTCTACCACAATGGCGTCGCATTCAATCGGGTTGCGTTCGTTTTTCATAAAGCCCACCCGCTCGCCGTACTGGGCTTCCAGCAGCCGGTGGATGGTTTTGGCTTCCCGCCCGGTCACGTCGCTTAAACGTTTGGCCGCCCGCCCGGTGGGTGCGCACAAAACCACCTTTTCGCCAGCCTGTTCCATAAGGGTAATCATGCCGTTTAGGGTGGTGGTTTTGCCGGTGCCCGGCCCGCCGGTTAAAATAAACACCCCGCTGTTGAGCGAAGAAACAATGGCTTCGCGCTGCAAAGCGGCATAGGTGATGTGCAAAGTCTTTTCCAGTTCGGCAATGTCTTGGTCGTACGAACGGCTGGTAAAGCGGTACCCCTTTACCGCCATGCGCAACCGCCCGGCAATGTAGCGTTCGGCGTTGTATACCTCGCACAAATACACATATTCACGGCCGTCCAGCCGTTTGGAGGAAAACACCTCCTGCGCAATTAAGGTATCCAGCATGTCCTCCACCTGGTTGATGCCCACTTCCAAAAAAGCGGCGGAGGTTTGGCACAATTTTTCATACGGCAGGCAGGTATGGCCGTTTTGCTCGTTGTGTTCCAGCACATAGATTAGCCCCGCTTTTAAGCGGCGCCCGTCTTCTTTATCAATGCCCAAAGACAATGCGATTTCATCGGCCTGTTCAAATTCCACCCCAATGGCAGCAGACGCCAGCAGGTAAGGGTCTTCTTGAATGCGGTCGATGGAATTTGAGCCCCATTCCTTCCAAATTTTAATGCCCAGCATGGGCGAAAGGTTATACTTGGCCAAAAACACCATCACCGTTTTTACCCCGTAGGCGCGCAGATATTCTTCCCGCATGGCGCGGGCTTTTGCCAGGGTAATGCCTTTTATTTGGGTTAAGCGCCCGCAGTCTTTTTCCAGCACCTCCAGGGTGTCGTCGCCAAATGCATCCACAATTTTGCGCGCAGTGGCCGGCCCTATGCCTTTTACCGCGCCCGACGCCAGATATTTGTAAATGGCGTTTGCACTGGCCGGCAGCTTGCGCTCGCAAAGCTGGGCTTTAAACTGCACGCCAAAGGTGGGGTGGTGTACATACCGCCCGTTTAAGGTAAGCTCTTCGCCTTCGCCCACCAGCGGCAGGGTGCCCACCACTGTGATAAGCTCGCTGCCGCTGGCAAGCTCAATCACCGCAAAACCGGTGTCTTCGTTTTTATAAACAATGTCTTCCACCGTTCCGGTGATGCATTCCCATTGTTCTTGTGCCATTGTGTCCATCCTTTATGTAATCTATCTATTATTATAATTTCCTCTTATACGCTTTGCAAATAGAAGTTTACCATCTGCCCCATGGTTTCGCGGGTACACATATACACGCACCATTCCCCTTCGCACAAAAGCCGGGCAATCAAACGCTGTTCTTCATTTAAGCCTTCGTCTACAATCAATACCAGCACCTGTTCATCGTTTCGCAAATTTTGCATGCTTTGCACCGCACAGCGCACCTGGTATTCCAAATCCTGCGTTTCACGCTTGCCAAACACCACCGCAATATGCACCGTATGCGCATCGCTTTGGGCAAACAAGCGTTTATTCACCCATTGGGTAAGCAAAATCCCGCAGCCCAAAATCAAACAAACGCCCAAAACGCCGAAAAGAACCGTCCAAAACATGACAAAACACCCCTTTTTCCCTATCATATGAAAAAAGGGAGGTTTTGTGCTTAAAGGGGGATGATTTTCCTTGTTAAAGGGCGTTGCTATGCAAAATGCTGAAGCAGGCAAAACCGGTTTTTGTAAAATGTAAGCATGCCTTCTTTTTGTATTTTGCTCAATTCATGCCAAAGCGCGCTGCGGTCCACCCCTAGGTAATCGGCAAGCTGCTGGCGGTCAAAGGGGATGCAAAACAGCCAAAAAACATCCCCTGCCAGATAATGACCCTCTCTGTAGGCGGAAAAATTTTATAATCCGCCTGCATAACCCCTATATAACCGCAAACGGCGCCCTGTTTGGGCGGTGTTTATTAAACGGTATAACAAGGCTTGCAGCCGTCCACAAGCGCCTGCTATGCGCTTTTACCGTTTTTATATCACCGCGCCATGCAAGCGCCGTTTTTTTAGAATTGTTTGGTTTTATTTTGCCAAAGCCTGCAAAAGTGCGTCCACCATGTTGGTTTCTTCAAATTTTACCCCCAGCTCTTCGCGGCCCAAATGCCCGTAAGCAGCCAGCTGGCGGTAAATGGGTTTGCGCAAATCCAAAGCGCGGATAATGGCGCTGGGGCGCAAATCAAACACCTGGGTAACCGCTTTTGCCAGCTCTTCGTCATCCACCTTACCGGTGCCAAAAGTATCCACCATCACCGAAACCGGGTTTGCCACCCCGATGGCATAGGCAAGCTGCACCTCACAGCGGCGAGCCAGTTTGGCTGCCACAATGTTTTTGGCCACCCATCTGGCCGCATACGCCGCCGAACGGTCCACCTTGGTCGGGTCTTTGCCGGAAAATGCCCCGCCGCCATGACGGGCCATGCCGCCGTAGCTGTCCACGATGATTTTACGCCCGGTCAAACCGGTGTCCCCATGCGGGCCGCCGATGACAAAGCGCCCGGTGGGGTTGATGTAAATTTTGGTGTTTTCATCCATTAAATTTCCATCCACCACCGGGGTGATGACCTCGCGGCAGATATCTTCCCGGATTTGTTCCATCCCCGCTTCTTCGGCATGCTGGGAAGAAATCACAATGGTATCCACCCGTTTGGGGATGTCGTTTTCGTATTCAATCGTCACCTGGCTTTTGCCGTCCGGGCGCAGGTAAGGCAAAATACCCGCTTTGCGCACATACGCCAGGCGCCTGCAAAGCTTGTGCGCCAGCGAAATGGGCAAAGGCATCAATTCCGGGGTTTCGTCACAGGCATAGCCGAACATCATGCCTTGGTCGCCTGCGCCGTTCATATCCTCCTGTGTCTGCCCTTCTTTGGCTTCCAGCGCGCGGTCTACCCCCATGGCAATGTCGCCCGACTGTTCGTCAATGGCGGTGATAACCGAACAAGTTTCGCAGTCAAAGCCGTATTTGGCGCGGTTGTAGCCAATATCCTGTACCACTTGGCGCGCAATCTTGGGGATATCCACATAGCAGTTGGTGGAAATCTCCCCCATCACCATAATCATGCCGGTGGTGCAGGCGGTTTCGCAGGCCACGCGGGCCATCGGGTCCTGCTCAATAATGGCGTCTAAAATTGCATCGGAAATTTGGTCGCAGATTTTATCGGGATGTCCTTCTGTCACCGATTCGGATGTAAACAAGTATTTGGACATGGGTTTGCTCCTCTCTTTTTCGCGTTTTTGGACAAAAAAATACTCCGGCAACACCGGAGCAAGATCTATTTGTCCTCATCTCTCGGTTTACCCGCAGGAATTGGCACCATTGCTAAACAGCCGGTTGCCGGGCATCATAGGGCCTGTCCCCTCCGCCACTCTTGATAAGGGAATATTCACTTTATAAATCCCATTATATAGGCATTTTTTGCTTTGTCAAGTGCTGGGGGCATTCTGGTGGGATTTTTTCGGTTTTTATGCAAAAAAATCTTCTTTTTACGAATGTTTGCCCCTATGCCCTCCCTTTTTCACGCACCTAGGCAGCACGGCTTTTGTGTAAAGCGTTTTTGCTTTACATAGAAAAAACGGCGGTGTAACGCCCGTTTGCCATTGGCGCTGCCGCCCAGACAAAAGACCTGTTTTCCCTTATTTTTTGCAAAAGCCAGGCCGCTCGCCAGCCTTATGTACGCAATTCATTGGGGAAAAACAGGTCTTGATAATTTACTATTTGTAATATTTTGTATTATTTATACGGATTCAGGCATTTTTTCAACCTTTTGCGCGAACTTTGTCACGCTTCTTTGCGGGAATTGACCGCCCATTTTTGCATAGAAATATACAGCAAAAATGCCAATACCGCGTTGATACCCGCCTTTAGCAGGTTAAACGGGATAATTGCCGGCAGCAGCATTTCGATGACCGTTTGCATCGGCTGGCCCATAAATAAGGGGGTTAAAATCAAGTTCATCACAATCATCACCACCAGCCAGACCACAACGCTGACGGCCAGCGATAAAATAAGCCCCTTGGTGGAGCGCATTTTTTTGTAAAGCAAGCCGCACACCAGCACAAAGCACCCGGTTGCCACAAAATGCATCACAATGCCGATGATGCCGCTTTGCGCGCTTACGGTGAGCCCCTGGATAACCGATACCACCAACGTAAGCAAAAGCCCCGCACCCGGCCCATACAAAAGGGTACCGAAGATGATGGGAATATCCGCCGGGTCATACTCTAAAAAGGTGGCCATGGGGATAAGAGGAAAATGGATAAAGTACACCAGTACAATGGAAATGGCCGCCAAAAGCCCTAAAATAACGAGCTTTTGCGTGGTTGCTAAAGATGTTTTCATGTTGCATTGCCTTCCTTTTTTCAAAAGATTGCAATTGCGTTTGTTAACGGGGCAAAATAAAAACCCTTTACCATACGGCAAAGGGCGACATGTACAGCAAATATTATAACACTGTACCTGTTTCTTCCATCCGGACTATACCGTCGGTTGAGGACTCACACCTCATCAACCGCCAACAGGCAGCTCGCGGACTTTGTGCGCCACGCACATCACCGCCGGTGGGGACTTGCACCCCGCCCTGAAACAGACTGTAATTGCAATATTTATTATACGCCTTGGCGGTGTATTTGTCAAATCCCCTGCTGCAAAAAAGCAGGTTGGCATGATGTAAAAAACGGCTGTAACTGCAAGCCGAAAATGCTTTGCGTCCAGGGCGCAGAGAATTTGCCCGGTGAAAAAAACTTGTTTTAGCCGCCAATTGTAAGGCCAAAACCTTTTCTTTGCACAGCCCTGCGTAAAACAGCCCCGTTTGGCGCTAGCATTTGCTGCCAAACCAGGGGGCTTTACACCTGCAAACAAAAAAGCGTGGAAAAATTCCACGCTTTTTGCTTATTGCGAACAAAAATTATTCGTTAATTTTGATAACAACGCCGGAGCCAACGGTACGGCCGCCTTCACGGATAGCGAAACGCAGACCTTCTTCGATAGCGATGGAGTTGATAAGCTCAACATCCATTTCCACGTTATCACCAGGCATGCACATCTCGGTGCCTTCGGGCAGATGTACAACACCGGTTACGTCAGTGGTTCTGAAATAGAACTGAGGACGGTAGTTGTTGAAGAACGGAGTATGACGGCCGCCTTCTTCTTTTTTCAGGATGTAAACCTGGCCGCGGAATTTGGTGTGAGGATGGATGGAACCGGGTTTGCACAAAACCTGGCCGCGCTCGATATCGGTACGCTGAATACCGCGGAGCAACAAACCAACGTTATCGCCTGCTTCTGCGTAATCGAGGATTTTGCGGAACATCTCGATACCGGTGATAACGGATTTCATCTTCTCTTCTTTCAAACCAACGATTTCAACTTCGTCAGAAGTCTTAACCTGACCACGTTCCACTCTACCAGTAGCAACGGTGCCACGGCCGGTGATGGTGAATACGTCCTCAACAGGCATCAAGAAAGGCAGGTCCGCTTTTCTTTCAGGGGTGGGGATGTATTCATCAACAGCATCCATCAAAGCAAGGATGGGTGCATATTCGGGAGCGTTGGGGTCAGTAGAAGTAGATTCCAAAGCCTGCAAAGCAGAACCTTTGATGATCGGAATATCATCGCCCGGGAAGTCGTAAGCAGAAAGCAGTTCACGGATTTCCATTTCAACCAATTCGAGCAATTCGGGATCATCTACTTGGTCAACTTTGTTCATGA
>CAJFVS010000094.1 GCA_904420505.1 Candidatus Alloruminococcus vanvlietii
CCGCCAGTATGGCGGCTAGAATTCTTGTACATTTTCGCATATGGTTCCCTCCGATTTCTGTCTTTAGCATGCACGCAAACCGGCCGATTTATTGCAGGGAATATCCGTTTTTTAAGTGGATATTTAACATGGCAATTGTGGTGCCAAAAAAAGTATGTTATACTATATAAATAGAAAAATTTTTTTGTTTATCAAACGCAAAAGGCAGGAAACACTATGAAAGTAGCAGTCGTCGGCTCGCGCAATGCAAAAGGGTGCGACGTTGGGTTTATCATCAACCATCTGCCGGTCAACGCCAGCGAAATCGTCTCCGGCGGCGCCAAAGGGATTGACGCTTTGGCAAAACAGGCAAGCGAACGGTTGGGGCTTGCTTATACCGAATTTTTACCCGACTATGAGCATCTGGGCTCCAAGGTGGCGGCTTTGGCCCGCAACGATAAAATTGTGGAATACGCCGATTATGTCCTGGTTTTTTGGGACGGTTCTTCCCCTGGCACCCGCTACACGCTGGAAAGGTGCATCCAAACCAACAAACCTTTTAAAATGATTCCCATTGAATAAGCGTTTTATGTATTTTAAAAGCGGGCGGGGCAGCAAAGCCGCTGTAGCTTGCTTGCGAACATACCTATAACAAAAACACCGCATCCACTTGGATACGGTGTTTTTTGGTTTGTATATTTTCTCATTTTTCGGGGGTTTGCACCCATTGTACCTGGCGTTTGGGCTTTAGCAGCACGTTAAACAGCAGCGCCGAAAGCACTGGCGCCACAAACGAGCACAGCACCGCGCGCAGGATGTATTTGGACGGCAGCGGCGCGGTTACAAAAATCACATTGCAAAACGGCACATAAATGGCGCAAAGCAAAATGGCAAGCGAAAACACAGCCGCCAGCACCAGCTTGATGTTGTTGAAAATGGGGATTTTAAACAGGCTTTTTTCTTCGCTTTTGCATTCAAACACATGGATAAGCTGGGTAATCACCAGGGTAAACAGCGCGGCGGTGCGCGCCATAACAATATCGGCGCTGGAAGAATAAACCGAGGTAAACACCCATAAGGTGGTAAGCCCCAAAAGCGCGCCCCTGAACAAAATCATCGACAACAGCCCGCGGGAGAACACCCCTTCGTCCTTTTTGCGCGGCGGCTCTTTCATCACATCCGGGTCAATGGGCTCCACCCCCAGCGCCAAGGCAGGCAGGCCGTCGGTCACCAGGTTTACAAGCAGAATTTGAATGGGCAGCAAAACCACCGGGAACCCCATAAGCATGCCCACAAACATGGTCACCACCTCGCCGATGTTGCAGGAAAGCAGGTAGCGGATAAACTTGCGGATGTTGCGGTAAATGCCGCGCCCTTCCTCCACGGCGCGCACCAGGGTGGCAAAGTTGTCGTCGAGCAGGACAATCGAGGACGCTTCCTTGGTTACATCGGTGCCGTTTTGGCCCATCGCCACGCCGATATCCGCTTCTTTAATGGCCGGGGCGTCGTTTACGCCGTCGCCGGTCATGGCGGTGATAAACCCGCGCGCCTTTAAAGCTTTTACAATGCGCAGCTTGTGCCCGGGCGTCACCCTGGCAAATACGCTGGCTTTGGATACCACCTCCCGCAAGCGGCGGTCGTCCATCTGGTCCAGCTCGCGCCCCGTAAAGGTCAAATCCCCTTCGCGCAGAATGTCCAGCTGGCGGGCGATGGCCTGCGCGGTTTTTTTGTGGTCGCCGGTAATCATAATGGGGCGAATCCCCGCACGCCGGCAGCGTTTTACCGCGTCAAACGCCTCCTTGCGCGGCGGGTCCATAATCGAACACATCCCCACATAGCAAAGCCCTGTTTCATCCTTGCGGTTTATTACATCTCCCTGTTCTTTGTAGGCAAACGCCAGCACCCGCAGGCCCTGTTCGGCCAGGTCTTCGCCCTGCTGCAAAATGGCCTTTCTGCGCGCATCCGTCATTGCTTCGCGCCCCTGCTCGCCCATCACATAGGCGCAGTTTTGGATGATAACGTCCAAAGCGCCTTTGGTGTACAGCATATTGCCCAGCGTTTTGTGGCGTACCCCCACGCTCATGCACTTGCGGGAAGAATCAAACGGGATTTCGTATACACGGGTGTATTCGCGCGCCAAAGTATTCGCTGTAACCGAGCGTTTGGCCGCCATCACCAAAAGCGAAACTTCGGTCGCCTCCCCTGAAATTTCCCATACGCCGCGGCGGTTGTTTTTGGTGCGGTCGCGCAAAGGGCGGGAAAGATCTTCCCCGTAAATTTGGGCGTTGTTGCACAAAACCGCAATGTCCAAAAGCCTTTCCAGCGCCGGATGCTGCGAAAGCACCACCGCTGCGCCGTTTTGGGTGATAAGCCCCGCCTGCTCGTACCCCGTGCCGGACACCTGGTAGCTGTTTTGCATGGTTTGCACACCCACTACCGTCATTTTGTTTTCGGTTAAGGTGCCGGTTTTGTCCGAGCAGATGACGGATGCGCACCCCAGCGTTTCCACCGCGTGCAGCTTTCGCACCAAAGCGTTTCGTTTTACCATGCGCCGCACCGCCAGCGCCAAAGCAATGGTGACAATGGCGGGCAGGCCCTCGGGCACGGCGGCCACGGCCAGCGAAATGCCGGTAACCAGCATATCAAACACCGGTTCCCCCCGCAAAATGCCGGTGAGGGTGACAATGGCGCAGATGATTAAGCACCCCGCGCCGATGTATTTGGAAAGCTCGGCCAGTTTTTTCTGCAAAGGGGTGGGGTCCTCCTCAATGTCTTCGAGCATGGAGGCAATCGAGCCCATCTGGGTGCCCATGCCGGTTTGCGCCACCACCATGCGCCCGCGCCCGCGGGTTACGGTGGTGCCCATAAACACCTGGCAGCGTTTGGGGGCGCTTTCGGCCCTGGCAGGGTCGGTGCTTTCTTTGTACACCGCCTCGGATTCCCCCGTGAGCATGGATTCATCCGCATGCAGGTCGATCCCTTCTATCAACACGCCGTCGGCCGGTATAATATCGCCGCTTTCCAGCAGCACAATGTCGCCGGGTACAATCATCGAGGATGCAATGCTGGTGATTTTTCCCTCGCGCAGCACCTTGGAATGGGGCGCGGCCATCTGTTTTAAAGCTTCCAGCGTTTTTTCGGTGCGGTATTCCTGAAAAAAACCCAAACAGGCGTTTAAAAACACCACGCACACAATGGCAATGGCCTCTACCCACTCGCCCAGCAGCACCGAGATAATGGTGGACGCCAATAAAATTAACACCATCACATCCCGAAACTGGGATAAAAAGATAACCCCCGCCCGCTGGCGCTTGGCGCTTGCCAGTTCGTTTTTGCCCATGGCC
>CAJFVS010000095.1 GCA_904420505.1 Candidatus Alloruminococcus vanvlietii
AATCCTACTTTGAAGTAAAAGCCGAAAACTACAAATAATTTTAATAGCAAGAGTGTGTAAGGTAAAAACCGTCCTGGCTGCCAGGGCGGTTTTTTGTTTAAAACAACCAAGCTTAAGGGCGCTAGGCAAAAAAGGCGGTGCGGCCGCGGTTTTTGTCGCACGAAAAGTAACATAATTTTACCAAAATAGGGTTTACTTTGAACTTCAAATCATTTATAATATGATGAAAAGGGGAGAAGTGCGCATGACATTTGACAAGGTCAAAGAAGTGATTATCGACTCACTCAATTGCGATGAGAACGCCGTTTGCATGGAAGCGGACCTCAGCCGCGATTTGGATGCGGATTCGCTGGACGCTGTAGAACTTATCATGGCGCTGGAAGAAGCGTTCCCAATCGAGTTTGAGGAAGACGCCGCCGAGAAGCTTAAAACGGTGGGCGACATTGTCGCTTACATTGACAGCAAAATATAAATAGGGGCAATCATTGCTTTTTCCCAAAGGGATAAGTGCAATGGTTCTTATTTTTTCATAGAACTTTTCATAAAAGGTGAGGATATAAAACATGGAAATTGAGCAAATCAAGGATTTGATGGACCATTTTGAAGCGTCTGGTATTTATAAAATGGAAATACTGCTGGGGGAGGACAAGCTTATTATGCAAAAACAGCCGCCCGCCCCGGTTATAGCAGCCCCGGCGGCCCCCGTGCAGGCAGCGCCCGCACAGGCGCAGCCCCCGGCACAGCAGGCAGACGCCCCCGCTGCAGCCCCTGCCGTTGGCGCACAGCCGGAAGGCGTAGTGGTAAAGGCGCCGGTAGTGGGCGTGTTTTACGATGCAAGCGCCCCCGGCAAGGAACCGTATGTAAAAGTGGGCCAGCATGTGGAAAAAGGGCAGACTTTGTGCATCATTGAAGCGATGAAGATGATGAACGAAATTACCGCGCCTGTATCGGGCACGGTTGCGGATATTTTGGTGGCAAGGGAAGAAATGGTGGAGTTTGAACAGCCCATTATGATTATAAAAGAGTAGGGTGGAACATGTTTCGGAAAATTTTGATTGCCAACCGCGGCGAAATCGCGGTGCGCATTATTCGTACTTGCAAAGAACTGGGCATTGAAACGGTAGCGGTGTATTCGGTGCCGGATAAAACCGCCCTGCACGTGCAGCTGGCTGACCAAGCGGTGTGCATTGGCCCTGCCAAGGCGGCGGACAGCTATTTGAATATGAAAAATATCTTACAGGCGGCTACCTCTTTGGGGTGCGACGCCATTCACCCCGGGTTTGGGTTTTTATCGGAAAACGCCACTTTTGCGCATTTGGTGGAACAATGCGGCATCACTTTTATCGGGCCCAGCGCCGAGGTGATTTCCATGATGGGCAACAAGTCCCAGGCCAGGCGCTTGATGATGGAACACGGCGTGCCGGTGGTACCGGGTTCCAATGGCAGCGTAAACGATTTAAACGAAGCGCGCGCCATTGCCGACCAAATCGGCTACCCGGTGCTTATTAAGGCTTCGGCCGGCGGCGGCGGGCGCGGCATGCGCAAGGCCTTTGAACCCCATGAATTTGAACAGGCCTTTTTAACCGCCAAGGCGGAGGCGAAAGCCTGCTTTGGCGACGACGATATGTACATTGAAAAATTGATCGTAGAGCCCAAACACATTGAATTCCAGATTCTGGCCGACAGTTTTGGCAATGTGGTGCACCTGGGCGAGCGCGACTGCTCTATCCAGCGGCGCAACCAAAAAATGATTGAAGAAGCCCCCTCCAAAGCCTTAACCCCCCAGCTGCGCGAGCAGATGGGCCAGGCGGCGGTGCTGGCGGCAAAGGCGTCCGGCTACCAAAACGCCGGCACGGTGGAATTTGTGCTGGACAAGCACCACAATTTTTATTTTATTGAGATGAACACCCGCATCCAGGTTGAACACCCCATCACCGAGATGGTAACGGGGGTCGACCTCATCCGCGAACAAATCCGCATTGCGGCCAAACAGCCGCTGCCCTTTACCCAGGCGGATATTCATTTAAACGGCCATGCGATTGAATGCCGCATCAACGCCGAAGACCCGCAGAACAATTTTGCGCCCTGCCCGGGGGTTATCAAAAGCATGCATTTGCCAGGCGGCATGGGGGTAAGAATTGACACCGCTATCTACCAAGGGTACCAAATCCCCCCTTATTACGATTCGATGATTGCCAAATTCATCGTGCATGCGCCCAACCGTTTGCAGGCTATCCGCAAGATGCGCAGGGTTTTGGAAGAAGTGGTGATTGAAGGGGTGCAAACCAACACCGATTTGCTTTATTACATCATGCACGACGAAGATTACGTAAAAGGCTTGTTTGACACAAGCTTTATTGAGAAAAAACTGGATAAGTTGGTGAACTAATGGAAGAGCTTTTTCAACAACGCAAAGAAAAGCTGAACCTGTTCAAAGCGTTAATACGCCCGCCCAAGCCGGTAAAACCAAAAGAAGTGCCCACCGGCCTGTACACCCGCTGCACCGATTGCGGGCAGGATATTTTAAGCGAAGAGCTGGAACAAAATTTGTTTGTCTGCCCGTTGTGCGGGGCACATATGAAGCTGTATGCGCCCAAACGCATCAAAATGCTGGTGGATGAGGGCAGTTTCCGGGAGATGAACGAACGGCTGAAGGGCAAAAATGTGCTGGGGTTTCCCGGCTATAACAGCAAAATCGACAAGCTGCAGCGTTTAACCGGCTTAAACGAAGCGGTTATCACCGGCATTGGCAAAATTGAAGGGGTACGCACAGCCATCGGCGTGATGGACAGCCGTTTTATTATGGGCAGCATGGGCGCTGTGGTGGGAGAAAAAATCACCCGCCTGGTGGAATATGCCACCCGCAAGCGCTTGCCGCTTGTTTTGTTTAGTGCATCCGGCGGGGCCAGAATGCAGGAGGGGATTATCTCCCTTATGCAGATGGCCAAAACCAGCAACGCCATTGCCCGGCACCACCAAGCAGGGCTTTTGTATATTTCGTATATGACCCATCCCACCACCGGCGGGGTGACGGCTTCCTTTGCTTCGCTGGGGGATATTATTTTGGCCGAACCCAAATGCTTAATCGGTTTTGCCGGCCAAAGGGTGATTGAACAAACGGTCAACCAAAAATTGCCCGAAGGCTTCCAACGGGCGGAATTTATGCAGCAGCAGGGCTTTGTAGACCGTGTGGTAGAACGCAAGGATATGCGCTCTACCTTGGCGTTTTTGTTGAAATTTCACAGGCAGGAGGGATAAGGTATGTCGCTAAAAGAAGCCGAAGCGCGTGTAAAAGAGCTGGAAAGCGAAATTGAACAGCTTTTGCGCCATAACGACCCCAACCTGGATACCGACTCCATCCGCCATGAGCTGACCCGCGCCAGGGATAAAACGCTGAAAGAAGCGTATGATAACCTCACCAGTTACGACCGGGTGTATTTGGCGCGCAAATCCACCCGGCCCAATGCGCGCGATTATATCGACGCGCTGTTTGACCATTTTTTTGAATTAAAAGGCGACCGTTTGGCCCATGAGGATGCTTCGATTATTGGCGGGCTTGCGTATTTTTGCGGCGTGCCGGTTACGGTGATTGGCACCGTAAAAGGCAAAAGCTTGGAAGAAAACCTCACCTGCAATTTTGGCATGCCCAACCCCGAAGGCTACCGCAAGGCTTTGCGCCTTATGAAACAGGCCGAAAAATTTAAGCGCCCCATCATCACGTTTATCGATACCCCCGGCGCTTACCCGGGCATTGCGGCCGAAGAACACGGCCAGGGCGAAGCCATTGCCAGGAATTTGATGGAAATGGGTTCTTTAACGGTGCCGGTTATCGCCATTGTCATCGGCGAAGGCGGTTCGGGCGGGGCGCTGGCGTTATCGGTAGCCAACCAAATTTGGATGCTGGAAAACGCGGTGTATTCCATCCTCTCCCCCGAAGGGTTTGCCGCCATTTTGTGGAAAGACCGTTCCCGCGCGCAGGAAGCCTGCGAATTTATGAAGCTGACCGCGCAGGATTTGTATGATTTTAAAATTGTAGAACGCATTTTTTCCGAGCCGCGCGGCGACTTATGCGACAACGCACAAATTGTGTATAAGCAAATCAAGCGCGCCTTGCAGGAGACCTTGCCGGAGCTTATGCACATGACCCCCAAAGCACTGGTGGAACAGCGCTATAAAAAGTTTCGAACCATTGGGGATTGCTCGGATAATGCCATGTAATTTTCCTTAAGGAGGAGCCAAATGGGTGCCATAAAAATTTTAGCAACCGGTGCGTATGCGCCGGAGCATACTTTGGATAACGACCAGCTTTCCCAGATGGTGGATACCAGCGACGAATGGATTTTCTCCCGCACCGGCATGAAAGTGCGCCATATTTCCCAAGGGGAAAACACCTCCGATTTGGGGGTAAAAGCGGCCCGGATTGCCATACAAAACAGCGGGATCGCCCCTGAGAAAATCGGGCTTTTGTTGGTGAGCACCTTTACGCCCGACTGCTACACCCCGGCAACGGCCTGCATCATACAAGAAAAACTGGGGCTTGCGCAGGTGCCCATGATGGCGTTTGATATTTCGGCCGCATGCAGCGGGTTCCCTTATGCGTTAAAAATTGCCAACGCCCTGTTAAAAGAAACCCCCGGGCAATACGGGCTTATCGTTTCCTCGGAGGTTATTTCCAAAGTGGTGGATTACACCGACCGTTCCACCTGCATTCTGTTTGGGGATGCTGCGGGCGCCGTAGTGGTGCAGTATGACGAAAACGCCATGCTGTATACCTGCGCGCATTCCAGGGCAGATAAAGAAACGCTGTATGTGCCGGGGGTGGATATGCAAGACCAAACCAGCCCCAGCTATATTTATATGAACGGGCGGGAAGTGTTTAAATTTGCGGTGGAAACCGTACCGCAGGCCATTGACGAAGTGTTAAAGCAAGCAGGCCTTACCATTGACGGCATCGACTATATCGTATTGCACCAGGCCAATGCGCGCATTATCGCATCCATTCAAAAGCGCCTGGGCTGCAAAAGCGAAAAATTATACATGAACATTGCCGAATATGCCAACACCTCCAGCGCCAGCATCCCGGTGGCATTGGACGAAATGGTGCACAAAGGCATGCTGAAAAAAGGCATGAAAGTGGTTTGCGTAGGCTTTGGCGCAGGTTTAACCTGGGGCGCTGCCCTGCTGGAATGGTAAACGGCGCATGCGCCTTTCTCTGCATAGGGAAATGATGCAAAAAACAAACGGCTTTTTGCCAAAAACATATAAACCATTGGCTTGTTTGGCCAAAACACAAGGAGGACACAGATGAAACTGGCATTTTTGTATTCTGGCCAAGGCAGCCAGTATGTGGGCATGGGCAAAGGGCTGTATGAAAACTTTCCCATTGCCAAGCAGGTGTTCGACAGCATCCAGTTGGATTTTGACGTAAAACAGCTTTGTTTTGAAGGCCCGTTGGAGACATTATCCCAAACCCAGTACACCCAGGCGTGTATGGTAGAGGTAGCCATTGCGGCAACCGAAGTGCTTAAAGACGCAGGCATTGCGCCCGATTACACAGCGGGTTTAAGCCTGGGCGAATACGCGGCGTTGTATGCTTCCGGCGTATTTGACCAAAAAACCGCGTTGGAGCTGGTGCGTTTTCGCGGCACTGCCATGCAAAAAGCCTGCGAAGGGCTCTCTTGCAAAATGGCGGCGGTGTTAAACTTAGGGCGCGAAGAACTGCAAAAAGCCTGCCAGGTGGGCAGCGCGTTTGGCAAGGTGGAAATCTGCAACTTTAACTGCCCTGGGCAGTTGGTGATTAGCGGCGAAGCCAAGGCGGTAGACGCCGCCAAAGAGGAAGCCTTGAAACTGGGTGCTAGGCGCGTAGTGGAATTAAACGTTTCCGGGCCGTTCCACACCTCATTTATGGAGCCTGCTTCCCAGGCGTTAAAAGAAAAATTTGCAACCACCGCGTTTGGCAAAATGCAGGTGCCGGTTATTTTTAACTGCACAGCCCGCCCCTTGCAGGAAGGCCAAACCGTGGCGGATATGCTTATCAAGCAAGTCAAATCCCCGGTGTATTTTGAAGATACCATCCGTTATCTGCACGATATGGGCGTGGACACAGTGGTGGAAATCGGCCCAGGCAAAGCATTAAGCGGATTTGTGAAAAAAACCTGCGGCGATATGGCCATTTACCAGGCGGAAACCCTGGAAAGCATGCAAAAAACCATCGCCGCTTTGAAAGGATGAAACCCCTATGCAATTAACCAACCAAGTGGCGCTGGTTACCGGCGCCAGCCGTGGAATCGGCCGTGCAATTGCCTTAAAATTGGCCCAAAAAGGCGCCAATTTGGTGTTAAACTATGCCGGCAGCGATGACAAAGCCCAGCAGGTAAAGCTGGAATGCGAATCTTTGGGCGCGCAGGTGCTCTTGCAAAAGGGCAGCGTAGCCGATGCAGCATTTTGCCAGCAAATGGTAGAAGAAACCATCAAAACCTTTGGCAGGGTGGATATCCTGGTCAACAACGCGGGCATCACCAAGGACAATTTGATGATGCGCATGAGCGAACAGGATTTTGAAGATGTGCTGGATGTCAATTTAAAAGGCACTTTCCATTGTATGAAAGCGGTCTGCCGCCCCATGATGAAGCAGCGTTCGGGGCGCATTATCAATATGACATCGGTGGTAGGTATTATCGGCAACGCAGGCCAGGCCAACTATGCCGCCAGCAAGGCGGGCGTGATTGGGCTTACCAAAACCATGGCAAAAGAGCTTGCCGGGCGCGGTGTATGCGTAAACGCCATTGCGCCAGGGTTTATCCAAACCGATATGACCGATGTTCTGCCCGAAAACGTAAAGGAAAATTTAAAACAAAATATCCCGCTGGCGCGTTTTGGCAAGCCGGAGGATATTGCCAACCTGGTAGCGTTTTTGGCAAGCGATGAGGCAAGCTATATTACCGGTCAGGTCATCCATGTGGATGGCGGCATGGTAATGTGAGGAGGAAACATATGAAAAGACGAGTTGTCATCACCGGTATGGGGGCAATTACCCCTATTGGCAATACCGCTTGTGAAACCTGGGAAAACGCCAAGGCGGGCAAATGCGGCATCGGGCCGATTACCCTGTTTGACGCAAGCGCCCAAAAAGCCAAACTGGCGGGCGAAGTGAAACATTTTAACGTGGAAGATTTTATAGAGAAAAAAGCTGCCCGGCGTTTGGACCGTTTTGCCCAGTTTGCCATTATCGCCTCTAGGGAGGCGTTTGCCGATGCGGGGTTAAAACAAGGCGCGTTTGACCCTGACCGCTTTGGGGTGATTATCTCCTCAGGCATCGGCGGGCTTGCCACCATTGAGCATGAGCACTCCCGCGGTATGGAAAAAGGGTTTGACCGCGTATCGCCTTTCTTTATCCCCATGGATATTGCCAATTTGGCGGCCGGCAACGTCGCCATTGAATTGGGCGCCAAAGGCATGTGTTCCTGCGTAGTAACCGCCTGCGCGGGCGGCACCAACGCCGTGGGCGACTGTTTCCGCCACATCCGCGACGGCTATGCGGAACTAATGCTGGCAGGCGGCAGCGAAGCGGCTGTTACCCCGTTGGGGTTGGGCGGGTTTACCTCTATGAAAGCGCTTTGCGAAAGCGACGACCCCAGCCGTGCATCCATCCCCTTTGATAAGGAACGCAGTGGCTTTGTAATGGGCGAAGGCGCCGGGGTATTGCTGCTGGAAGAATATGAACATGCCAAAAAACGCGGCGCGCGCATTTATGCCGAGGTAGTCGGTTACGGCGCCACCTGCGACGCTTACCATATCACCGCGCCCGCCCCGGGCGGCGAAGGCGGTGCCAAAGCGATGCTGCAGGCCTTGCAGGATGCGCAGATTGCCCCCCAGGATATCGATTACATCAACGCGCATGGTACCTCCACCCCTATGAACGACAAATGCGAAACCATGGCGATTAAATCCGCTTTTGGCGAACATGCATACCATTTGGCGGTCAGCTCCACCAAATCCATGACCGGCCATATGCTGGGCGCGGCAGGCGCGGTGGAAGCCATTTTGACCGCGAAGGCGCTGCAGGAAGGGTTTATCCCGGCAACCATCCATTACCAGGTGCCGGACGAAGAATGCGATTTGGATTATGTTCCCAACCAGGGCCGCCCAAAAGCCATTACATACGCTATGAGCAACTCGCTGGGCTTTGGCGGGCATAATGCATCGGTTGTGTTCAAAGCCTATCGGGAATAAATAAGCGAGAGGAGAGGCGCTTTATGCAGCTAAACAGCAACCAAATCCAACAAATTATCCCGCACCGTTACCCGTTTTTGCTTATCGACCGTGTTGTGGATATGGAACCGGGCCAATGGGGCAAGGGTATCAAATGCGTAACCGCTAACGAAATGCAGTTTTTGGGGCATTTTCCGCAGGAACATGTGATGCCGGGGGTGCTCATTGTTGAGTCGATGGCGCAGCTGGGCGCAGTGGTGATGCTTTCTTTGGAAGAAAACCGTGGCAAAATCGCCTATTTTGGCGGCATTAAAAACGCGCGGTTTAAAGAAAAAGTCTGCCCGGGAGACGTTTTGGAACTGGAAGTGCAGATTGTTAAAAGCCGCGGCCCCGTGGGCATTGGGGAAGGGGTTGCCAAGGTAAACGGGAAAATCGTTGCCAAGGCGGAGATGACCTTTGCCATAGGCGCCAATACCGAAAAATAAACGGGTTTTACCCAATAAAAAAGCATCCGCTGGTGGCGGGTGCTTTTTGTTTTTATGCGAAAAATGTATCAATTGGCGTCCCAGATGGAAATGCTTGCGGCCAGGTCGGTCAGCTCCTGTGCAGAAAGCGCGTCCGGCGAGAGGGTGATGGCCACAAAATACGGCTGGCTTGCCAGATTGTAGGCCAGTATGCAGTCGTTTTCCAGCCAGGGCAGGCTGGCGGCGGAACCGCCTTGTTCCACCAAACTGCCCAAATCATGGTAAAGCATGCGGCAAACGGCATTGCTGGAGTACTCGGTGGAAGAAACCACCCGGTAGCCGTTTTGGTAATCCACATGGTTTGCAAGCGCAATGGTGGAATAAATCTGCATGGGCAGCGTTTGGGAAGAGGTATCGATTCCGGCGAGATCCTGGGCATCGGTTGTGCCGTAACCATACAGGCATAAAGTGCCGATCTGTTCGCCGTTTTTGTTGACCGACAAAGATGGAAATGCGGAGGCTGACTGGGAAGAAAACAGCGTCAAGCTGGTTTGTGCAGGCAGCTGCAGGTTCAGTACAAACGCTTCCCCCGCACGGGAGGTGTATACAAGCTGGACATTGTCGGTGCCGTTTATTTGCACCGAGGGGGAATCAAATCCGGCCGGTTCGCCGGAAAACGGTGCGGTAAGCTGGGTGTAATTGGCAGCGTATTCCTGGTACTGGTTTGGGGCGACTTGGGTCATATAAGCGGCGCGCAGCATCACTTCGGTCAATTGCCCGTCGGTATCGGCCGAAAATGAGTAGCTTTGCCCGGGGGTAAGGTCTGTCTCCCAGTCCAGCAGGGAATCCGACGAATAGCTGCCGTCATCCAGCCGGTAGGTGGCGTTTAAGGTGATGGTAAGCAGGGTGTTGCCAGAAGGGTCCTGCGGCAAAGCCTGGGGAAGGGTAAAGCTTATTTGCCCGTTTTGCCCAACCGTAAGGGTGGACAGCGTCTGGCGGATAGCCGCTTGGGCCGATTCTTCGGTTAAAACCGGCGTGGCTTGGGAAGAAGCATTTTCGCCGTTTGTTTCCCGGCTGGACATATCATAGGAAACATCCCAAACCGCCCATTCGCCGTCTGCGTTTTCGCGGGTAAGGTAGAGAAAACACTCGATATCGCCTTCGTCTTTAAAGGTGAGCGTATTGTCATAATCCACAGTGTAAGAAGCGTATACCGCCGTAAAGTTTTGCGCCAGGTAGGCGTCATCCCAGCCGTTTTCCTGCGCCAAATCGCTGCCAGACAGATTGGCGCTCATGCGCAGGGCCTCGGTTTTATCTTCTTCCACCGTGTGTATCTGCAAATCCAGCGTATAGTCCTGTTCTTTTTCAGCGTTTAAATATTCGTATGCTACTTCCTGCGGGGTCTTGGCTGCTTGGGCGCCGGGCGAACAGGCCACCAAAGAACCGGCCAGCACCCCGCAAAGGGCCAAAACCGCCATTACCACCACACCGCGGCGCCGGCTGCGGCCGAAAAGGATATTTTGAAAGCGTTTTTTCAGCATTTTTGTGCCTCCCCAAAAATAGGTGGACAAAGCGGTCTGCCGCTGCTGCTGGCGGTGCACACAGGACAAAATGGTTTCGCTGTAGGCTTTTTTTCCTTCAAAATCCAGGTTGCGGGTTACCTCGCTGTCGCAGGTCAGTTCCAAGTCCGCATTGGCAGTATGCACCATAAGGTATACAAGCGGGTTAAACCAGTGCAGGGCGTTTACCACCACCAACAGCAGTTTGTAATACAAATCCCGGCGGCGGTAATGGGTGAGTTCATGGCGCAAAATAAAGGCAAAATCTTCGGGTGCGTATTCGCAAAAGGGCAGTACCAGCATGGGGCGTACAAAGCCCAGCATCATCGGGCTTTGCACCATTTCGCTGTAAAACAGGGGAATGGGCCTTGCAATGCGCATTTTCTCTTTGATTTGGGCGTATAAAGCCAAGGTTTGCGCTTGTTCTGCCGGGCGCATCCAGCGCCGTAAGCGTTTAGAAAACCGCCGGTAGGAGACAAGCTGGTACAACAGATATCCCACCGCACCCACTGCCCAGATAAGGGCAAAAATATCCAACGGAGAAATGGTTTGCCAAATAGAAGGCGTTTGCGGAGTTGTGGTTTGCTCGTTGGAACCGGGCGTTTGCACGGGAGCCTGCCAATCGGGGTCAGCGGGCGCTGTGTCTACCACCACCAGCGGAGTGGAAAGCACGGGGGGCATTTGCACCTGCACGCGGGGCGCCGAAAAAGAAACATGCAAAGGGATAAGCAAACGCAGGGCCAAAACAAGCCATACCCAGTACCGCCACTTGGGGTGGAACCGCTTATCCAAAAGCGGCGAAAGCGCTTTGATGAGCAAAATCACCGCGCTTACCCCCAAAGAAATGCCCAAAAGGGTTAAAAACAGGTCTTGCATTTCACTGCCCCTCCTCTTCCAGTTTATCCAAAAATTGGCGCAAGGCGTCAATGTCGCTGTCGGAGATGGCGCGGCCGCCATAAAGGGTTGTCACCAGGTTTTGCAGCGAATTGCCATACAGTTTTTGCAAAAAGTTTTTGCTTTCGCACACTTTGTATGCGTTTTCTGCAATAAGGGGGGTGTACAGGTTGTTGCGCTGGGTGCGGTCACAGGCCAAAAAGCCTTTGTCCACCAGCCTTGCCAGCGAAGTCATAAGGGTGGAAAGCCCCCAGCTTCGTTTGCCCTGCAGATGCTCTAAAATATAGTTGGAGGTCACAGGGCTGTTTGCCTGCCAAACCACCTGCATAATTTCCAGCTCGGCATCGCCGAGTTTTTTGATTTTTTCGCTCATTTGGCATCCCTTTCCGAATTTATTATGTGGTTGTATACCAGTTATACGAACGTATAATTTTGCTGTGCTTTTATTATACGTTGGTATAATAAAGCCGTCAAGCCCCCACTGTAAATTTTTAGGTTTTTGCCAAATGCATAATGTCCAATTTGTGGCTTTTGCCAGAAGGGTTGGGCGCATGTTTGGCAAAAGCGGCGCATACAATGCAATAACACACAGGAAAGAAGGGCATAGAATATGGACAACCCAAAACTGCCGTTTGCACACCCGCTCCAAACCCCGCAGGAAGATTCCACCTTTGCACAGGGCATGGAAAAAGCGCTGCTGCTTTCGATAATGCAGCAGGATACCATCACCGACGAACAATACGAACAATGCATCCGGCTGTTAAGCCACAAAAACCCGCCGGTTTTTAAGGATGCAAAAAATACCCCTTAAAATTTGCGCATATGCGCAAAAAAGCCGCCCAAAGGTTTTCTTTGAGCGGCTTTGGTTTTGATATTTGGGCATAAACGCTGGATGCAGAAAGCCCCAGGCCACAAACTTAGCGTTTGCTAACAAGAAGACCCAGCCCAGCGGCAGCCCCAGCGCAAAGGCTATTTAATCATCGGGCGCACCCTAAGCGGCACCCCCACCGAATCGGCCACTTCCCGGCTTTTTTGAATGGCTTCGTCCCCGATGATATCCACCACCGTGAACATCACATGGGGCACGTATTTTTTGCAGTCGCTTGCGTATTTCAACATTGCGTCATAGGCGCCAATGCCAAATTTCGGGCGGGTCACCGCCAGATATTCTTCCTTATTGTACGCATTCAAGCTAATGGAAACGGTATCGATAAGCCCCTGCAGTTTGTGGGCGGTAGGTGTGTTGTAAATCAAGTCCGCCAAACCGTTGGTGTTGATGCGAAGCAAGATGCCAGGGCACTGCTCTTTTAAAAAGCGGGCTACCTCCAACAGAAAATCCAGGCGCATCATCGGCTCGCCATAGCCGCAAAACACCATTTCCGGGTACTTTTTGTGCGCAAAAGGGGCAAAAGCAGTCCGCACTTCCTGCATATCCGGTTCGTGTTCCAGCCACAGGCTGTCCGCATCCCCTACGCTGTCGCCATTTTGGCGCAGGCAAAAGGTACACGCGCAGCAGCAGCGGTTGGTCAGGTTGATATACAGCTTATCGCCGTATTCGTAAAAAATCGTCATTTTTTTATTCATCATTCTCACCTTTCCGGATTCAGCAGTCTTTCTTTTAAATGCATTTTGTCAATAGCCAGCCCCATCAACACAAACACCACCGAGGATGCAATCGGCTGCAGGGAACCGGGAACCATTGCGGCAAACCCGGCAACCCAGTTGCCATAAATAAACCCTTCGGCCACGGCATAACATACAAGCCCGGTGATATCCGCCACAAAAATAGCAACGATATTGCGCTTGCATAAGATTTTTTCGTTTTTGCTGGTAAAGGGCAGCGCCAGCAGCGGCTTGATGATAATGGTGGGAATGGCCCAAATGGCCGCGCCGGTAAGCACATCGGCCAGCATGCCGCCCAGGGCAGCAGCCACCATGGCATAAGGCATGGGCAGCATAACCGCCGCCAAATATACAAACGCATCGCCCACATGGATATACCCGCCGTTTAAGCCGATGGGGATGTGCAGAAGATATGCCGTAACTAGGAAGATAATTGCCGCAAACAGCGCAGTAAGGGTAAGGTTGCGCAGGTTTTTTTTGTTAGACATTGTCCATTAACTCCTTTAAAAAAACTTCAAACAGAATACCGTCTAAATCGTTGTCGTTGTGCAGGTAGGTGTATTCCACCGTTTTGCAGACAAAATCGCTGGCTTTTTGCACCGCGCTTACAAAATCCATGCCTTTTACACAGCAGCCGGTTACAATGGAGGCAAACAAATCCCCTGTGCCGTTGTAGGATTTGAAATTGTAATGGTTGCGCCCCATAAAGCCTTCGTCATGCTCGCCCTGGCAAACAAAATTCTGCACCAGCGAACGCTCCTGGTTGATAATGCCGGTAATCACCACTTTTTTAGGCCCCTGTTTGAAAATATCCCTGCACAGCTTGCGCAAAAAAGGCAGGTCCGGGCTTTCCTGGGGGAAAGGGGTATCGGTTAAAATGCACGCTTCGGTCAGGTTGGGGGTTACAATATCCGCATGGTGCACCAAACGGCGCATATCCCGGCACATTTGGGGGGTATAGGTGGCGTACAGCGCAAAATTATCCCCCATGACAGGGTCGATAAGCACCAGGGTATCCTTTTGCTTAAAGGACTGTAAAAAACCTTCTACCAACGCAATTTGCTCGGCAGAGCCAAGAAAACCGGTGTAGATGCAGTCAAAATGCAAATTCAGCCGCTGCCATTCGCGTATAAACGCGGGCATTTGCGGGGTAAAATCAAAAAACGAAAAATGGTCAAAGCCCGTATGGTTGGACAATATCGCCGTAGGAAGCGCACAGCATTCAATGCCCATTGCCGATAAAACCGGTATTGCCATTGTAAGCGAACATTTGCCATACCCCGATAAATCGTGTATAGCGGCTACTTTTTTTAATACATGGCTCATGCGCATACTCCTACCTATACGTTTGTTATTTACCAGTATACGTCCCGGCGGGCGTTTTCGCAACTTCCAATTGCAACAAAATGGCCTAAAATTGCACAAAAAAATTGTTGGAATCATGAAAACGCCGAAAAAACATGGCATTTGCCGCCATTTGCAGATAAACGCAAAACTTGTTATACTAAAAACAGCCAAATTGGCAGCAAGGAGGAACCTTTATGCAGCTTGATGACGCCAAAATCCGGGCAGTTGGGGAAATTGTACGCGCCCACAACGCCCAAAAAAGCCAAATCATCCGCATTTTAGAAGATGTGCAGGATGTATTGGGGTATATCCCGCCCCAGGCACAGCAGGAAATTGCCCGGCAAATGGGTGTTGACCCCGACAGCATACGCGATAAAGTAGAGTTTTATTCGCATTTTTCTTCCCAACCGCATGGGCGTTACCACATCGAGGTCTGCTTGGGCACCGCCTGCAAAGAAAAAGGCGCGGATAAACTGTATAAAGCATTCGAAGATGCCTTGGGCATCCACATGGGGCAGCGCACACCGGACGGGCTGTTTTCTTTAAGCATGCACCGGTGCAAGGTAAAATGCCATGGCGCGCCGGTGGTGGTGATAAACGGCAAACGTTTTGAACAGGTAACGCCCGCCCAGGTGGAAACCATTTTGCGCCAATGCAAACAGCAAGCACAGCAAGACCCGCCCGCAGAAAGCGAAAAATAGCATTTACAAAAAAATCGCCGGCCCTTTTATAGAGCCGGCGATGATTTTTTGTTTAACAGGCAAAATTTACGGGTTGCCCTGCATTTGGGTAGAGCCTTCGCTAATAAGCGTCACCGTTACGTCAAAATACGAGCCGGTGCCGCTGGTGCGGGGGCGGAACACCGTCAGCTTCACGGTGTCACCGGGCTTTTTGCCGTCCAATATGCTGGAGATAACCTCCGAATCGGTTAAGGGGATATCATCAATCGCGGTGATGATATCGTCTACCTGCACGCCTTTGTTGGCTACGTCCGAGCCGGGCTCAAACTGTACCACGCGCGCACCGGTTGGGGTGCCGTTTAATTTTGCCGAAATTTCGCTGACCATTTCGTAGTAAATGCCCAGCTTCGGGCGGGATACAACTGCGCCATATTCACGCAGGTTATCCAAAATGGGTTTGGCTTCGTTAATGGAAATGGCAAACCCAATGCCTTCGTAATCCACATCCACCAGTTTGGCGGAAGTAATGCCGATGACTTGGCCAAATTCGTTTACCAAAGCACCGCCGGAACTGCCGGGGTTGATGGCTGCGTCGGTTTGGATGCAGTTGAGGGTAGCCCCCGTATTGGTCTTGACGGAACGCGCAAGCGCGGAAATCACTCCCTGTGTAAGGGTGCTGCCCGGGCCTAGGTCAGTTGCTGCGGGATTGCCGATGACGACGGCGAGTTCGCCGACTTCAACCTGGTCGGAATTGCCAAATTCGGCGGGTATTAAATTGTTTTCATTGATTTTTA
>CAJFVS010000096.1 GCA_904420505.1 Candidatus Alloruminococcus vanvlietii
TCTTCGCTTGCGCTATCCGTTTGCTGCGCCTGTTCATACTGCAAAATGGCCGTTAAAATGGAAAACGCCAGCTTGCTTTGGTATTCTTCGTCGCACAGCATCTGGCATTCCTGCGGGTTGGATAAAAACCCGCATTCCACCAAAACCGCCGGCACCTGCGCTTTATAAAGCAAAAACAAGTTGCTTTCTCCTTTTTTGATAGCGCGGGTATTGTCCGGCTGCAGCATTTGTACAATGCTGTCCTGGATACTTTGCGCCAAAACCTGGCTGTTGGGGTGGTTTTGGCTGAAAAATATCTGCGCGCCTTTGCAGGAAGTATCGTTGAATTTGTTTTGATGAATGCTTATAAACAAGCAATTGGGGTTTGCTTCGATTATTTTTAGCCGGTTATGCAGGTCGGAGGTTTTTTGCGATTTGACGGTGGTTTTGTCGGCATCGTGCAGGGAAATATCGCTTTCACGGGTCATCACAACCTCGTATCCCATGCTCATAAGCATATCCCGCAGTTTTAAAGCGATGTTTAGGTTAATTTCTTTTTCTACCGCATCCCCAACCTGGGCGCCTCCGTCAACACCGCCGTGGCCGGCGTCCAATACAATCACATGGCTTTGGCTGTCCGTTGGCGGCTGCGAAAGAGCGACCGCATTGACTGCAATTTGCCTGACCATCCAGGAAGAAATATACAAAATGGCAACCAGCGCCCCAAATACGCTGAAAAACACCTTACGGTTGATATTCATGATTCATCACCCCACACAAGCATATGCGCACAAATGGGGCAAATATGTAGCCGTTTGGGGGCAAAAGCAAACCATCGCCCCCGGGCAACGCAAGCCTTTGCGATCGCTTAGCCAATTGCCCGTTTCGCTGCCTGCCCCAATTGCTGCAAAGGGGTGTTGTTTTCCAAACGCATGTGGTAAAATAAACATAAGGAAAACCCAAAACGGAGGGACTGCAATGGCGCCTAAGGCAAAAAATATATACGTATGCAAAAACTGCGGGTATGAATCCCCCAAATGGTACGGCCGCTGCCCGGAATGCCTGGAATGGAATACCTTTGAAGAACAGGTGGTACGTGCAAGCTCTTCTACGCAAAAAACAGCGGCGATACGCAGCACAGGTGTAGGCGAGGTTTACCGCCTGGACCAAATTGACCAGAGCATGGAATCTCGCTACCATACCGGCATACAGGAGCTTGACCGCGTTTTAGGCGGCGGCATTGTAAAAGGTTCGCTTGTGCTGCTGGGCGGCGACCCGGGTATCGGCAAATCCACCCTGCTTTTGCAGATGTGCGAGGAATTGGGCAAAACCCTTTCCATTTTGTATGTATCGGGCGAAGAATCGGCGCATCAAATCAAGCTGCGCGCACAGCGTTTGGGGGTGCATACGGGCAATTTGTCCATTGCGCCCATCACCGACATTGAAACGGTTGTAGACACCATTGCCGCTACCAAGCCGGATATTGTCATGGTCGATTCCATCCAAACAATGAACTTGGCTTCGGTTTCGTCTTCTTCGGGCAGCATTACCCAGGTGCGCGAATGCACGTCGCTGTTGATGCGCACCGCCAAAGAGCTGGACATCCCCATTTGGATTGTAGGCCATGTGAACAAGGACGGCGCGATTGCCGGGCCCAAAGTGCTGGAACATATTGTGGACGCGGTGCTGTATTTTGAAGGCGAACGCCATTTAAGCTACCGCATTTTGCGCGCGGTAAAAAACCGCTACGGTTCTACCAATGAAATCGGCATATTTGAGATGGGCTCGCAGGGGTTAGCACAGGTGGAAAGCCCTTCGCAGATGCTGCTTTCGGGCAGGCCGGAAAATGTTTCGGGCACCTGTGTTGCCTGCGTAATGGAAGGCAGCCGCCCCATTTTGGTGGAAGTGCAGGCGTTGGTGAGCAAAACGGGATTTTCTTCCCCCAGAAGGACCTCTACCGGCTTTGATTATAACCGCACCCTTTTGCTTATAGCCGTGCTGGAAAAACGCGCTGGCTGCTTTTTTGGCACGCTGGATACCTATATCAATATTGTAGGCGGCCTGCGTTTGGACGAGCCGGCGGCGGATTTGGCCGTGTGCGTTGCGCTGCTTTCCGGCATTACCAACAAGCCTGTGGACGAAAAAACCGTGGTGTTCGGCGAAGTGGGCCTGGCTGGGGAAGTGCGGGGTGTTTCCAACGCGCAAATGCGCATAAGGGAAGCGGAGCGCCTGGGGTTTGAAAAATGCGTTTTGCCCAAAGCCAACTTGAAAAACATCGACGCTGGGCAATACGGCATCGAGCTTATCGGCATTCAAAACGTCAACGAGGCGTTTGGCTATTTAAAGGCCCAGGCCCATTGATTTGGCGGTTGTCGAAAGCGTCGGTTGGGTCGATTTTTTGAAAATAGCAGCAGCCGTTGGAAAGGTCGCTGGTTACTTTTAAGGGAAGGTCTAAGCCGCAATAGCCATCCACTTGGTGCTTGCATTTTTTATCGCACATAATTAGATTCAATCTACCACCTCCAACACCGCTTATTTTTACAGAAATTCACTGAAATATTCATAATAAAAAGCCTTGCGTCTGTTCAAACTAAAGGAAGAGATGGGAGGTTTTTTTAATGAACAAGAAATTGACACTTTTGGTGTTTGTAATAATACTTATGGTGGGCATTTTGGCAGGCGGTTTGTTCCGGCTTGCCACCATAACCCAGGTGGTTGTGGACAAACCCACACAAGACGAATACGAAGATTACATTTATTCCGCCGGCAAGGTGGAGGACGCCGATGTACAAGAGGTGTTTATGGAATGGCCGCTGCTGGTGGATTATGTGCCGGTAAAGCTGGGCGATTATGTACAAGAAGGGCAGCTGTTGGCCACGGTGGATGTGGAAAAATCGCTGGCGGTGTTTTCGCTGCAAGAGGAGTTGGACCTTTCGGTTTTTGCCAATTTTTTTGATTCCACCAGCGAAGAAATCCAGCAGGCAATTGCATCCACAGCCGAAAAGCTGGAAGACGCAGCAAGCGATTACCAGGCGTTTTTAAGCGCGGTGCCAAGCGGCATATATGCCACCGCCAGCGGATATGTTACCTCCTTAAACCTGGCGCAAAATTCCATTGTAAACCCGTTAAAACCGGTTGCCGGCATTTCAACTGCCAGCCGGTATACCGTAAAAGCCTTTGTAAATGAAAGCGATATCGCCCAAATTTATGAGGGCCAGAAAGCGGTGTTTTCCACCAGCGCCTACCCGGAAAGAGAGTACAGCGCCTATGTAACCAAAATATACCCTACCGCGCGCACATCGGTCAGCCTTTCTGCCCAAGAGACAGGCGTGGATGTAGAGCTTTTGGTGGAAAACCCGGATGAATATTTAAAAGCGGGGTATACGGCGAAGGTAAAGTTTATCACCACCCCTTTGCAGCAGGTAACGGTGGTGCCCTTTGAGTATGTTTTACAGGATGAGGACAACCAGGAGTATGTCTATGTGGTGGAAAACAACCGCGCTGTGCGCAAAAATATCGATACCCAGCTGGAGACGCAGGACGGCTATATTGTAAGGAACCTTTCTGCAAATGCGTATATTGTTACCACCCCCGATGTTGTGCGCAAGGACGGGCAAACCGTTTTGGCCAAAAAAGCGGGGTGGGTAGAGTGATGGAATACCTAAAAAGCGCTTGGCGCAGTTTGTTCCGCAAAAAATTCCGCACGGTGCTTACGCTTATTAGCATTGCCATCGGGGTGGCCTCGGTGGTGCTTATTTCGATGATTGGCGATACCGGTAAAGGCGCCATACGCGATGAAATCAACGCTTTAGGGCTGGGAAATCTATCGGTTAGCGCGGTGCAAAAGTCGGCGGTTACATTAGATGAAACCGATTTAAAACGCGTGCAGGAAATGGATTTTGTGGACGATGCGGTGCCGATTATGATGGAATACACCGATGCGATTTCCCGCGGGTTGATTTGCAACGTGGTGGCCTGGGGCATCGATGCGGGCGACAAGCAAATTATCTCGCTGGACCTTTTGCATGGCAGTTTGTTTACCAATGACGAAGTCAGCAAGGCCAAAAAGGTCTGCTTGGTGGATGAAGAATATGCCCAAAGCGTTTATAAGCGTTCCAACATTGTGGGAAAAACCATCAAAGTGCGCTTAAACGGGGTGTATGAAGAACTGGAAGTGATTGGCGTGGTGGCTTCGGGCGGCAATATGCTGCAAAGCTTGCTTACCGATTACATCCCATCCTTTATCTACCTGCCTTACAGCACCTTGCAGCAAGCGGCCGCGCGCAGCTCGTTTGACCAGATTGCCGTAAAAATAGAGCAGGATTACGATTTGGAGCTGGCCATCACCCGTTTGGAACATATGCTTAACGCCCAAACCCAAAACAGCTACCGGGTGGAAAACACCCAAAAAACCAAACAAACCTTTTACGATATCCTGAACATTGTAACCATGGTGCTAAGTTTGATTGCGGGCATTTCGCTTATGGTGGCGGGCCTTGGCATTATGACGGTTATGCTTTGTGCGGTAAGCGAGCGCACCCGGGAAATCGGCATAAAAAAATCCATTGGAGCCAAGCAAAAAAATATCCTGCTGGAGTTTTTGGTAGAAGCGTTTACAATCTCGCTTATCGGCAGTATAATCGGTTGTGTAAGCGGTTTGGCACTTATGCTGCTTGCCGGCTGGATGTTTGGCATTGCCGTTTCCATTGATGTTTCGATGATTGTATTTTGTGTGTTGTTTACCGTTTGCATTGGCATGATTTTTGGGGTGTATCCGGCGTATCGGGCCTCCAAATTGCTGCCGGTAGACGCTTTGAGGTTTGAATGATGGTTGTTTTGCCCCATGCGCACCTTCCCACTGCGCGCGTATTGCACGCAGCGGTGGGGGAGCGTTACATAAATGTATGCGATTTTTTGCAAAAGCAAGGCGTTCAGGTGGTGCCCATAAGGGAAAACCCCTATTTGGATAAACGTTTGGCCTGCCATGCCGATTTGTCCTTTTGCCCGCTGGGGGCAGGGGAAGGGCTGTTGGCAAAAGGGCAGGAAAAAAGCGCTTTTGCAGCGCTGGGGTACCAGACCCAGGAGGTGGATGTGCAGGGCGTTTACCCGAGCGACTGTGCGCTGAATGCCGTTGTATTGTCCCAAAAGGCCATTTTGAACCCAAAAGCCAGCCAAGGGGTAGCAGAGTATTGTGAAAAAAATAACAAACAGATGCTTTCGGTAAAACAAGGTTATGCCAAATGCAACGTAGCCGTTGTGGGCGAAAATGCGCTAATCACCAGCGATAAAGGCATTTATGCGGTTTGCACAGCCTATGGTATGGAGGTTTTGCTCATCCGGCCGGGGTTTATTACGCTAAAAGGGTTTGATACCGGTTTCATTGGTGGTTGCAGCGGGCTGTTGGATAAAGACGTTTTATTTTTTACAGGTGAGCTTAAACGGCATCCGGATGGAGCCGCCATTTTGCAATTTTTAAAAAAGCATCGGGTTACCGCTGTAGAAATGCCTGGACAGTTGCAAGATATTGGTTCCATCATCCCGCTGACACAAACACGCTAAATTGGTTTTGCCATAAACATATTTTGCTAGTTGCTTGGCGGGCGTTGTTTGCTTGCCTGAACAAGTGCACGCATATTTCGCTTATCTTATAAGGTTATATTGTAGACCCTTTGCTGCGTGGAAAACAGGGGGTTATTAGATTTAGCATTTAGCGTAATTAAACGCATATATAATTTCGCTAAATAAAAATTTAGCGAAATTAAGGGAAGCGCAAACAGCCGCATACATACGGCCGGCACGCATATAAACATATAATTTACAGAAACCGTAAAGATCGTATAGCCCAACTGGCCAACCTGCAATCCAAACTTCCATATATAAATTATAATGTATACCCGGCATTTACACATAGGCTTACATGGCCGTAAGCGTTTTTGTTGTTTTGCGCGTGCGGCAAAATAAATTTGCTTTTTCGCTTTCGGTTTTTGTTTTGGATTTATGAGACTGGAATTTTACCAGTAATCTTTCTTAGCGTTTCTATTTTCTAGCTTCCTGGCCCTTAGCTTTGCTTAAAGTGATATGCGCCCCAATAATCTAAATAATACATTATATATAACATTATATATAATATGTAAGCTTAATGTTTAGCCTCAAGCGGCCCAAGCCTTGAATATTTTTAATGAATAACAAAGTCAGTAAAAAATACCGCCCAACTTTTGCCATTTGCGATAAGTTTGGGCGGTATTTTCAATGGGAGTGAAGTTTGGGAACAAAGCTTTTTAGGTTTATACTTGTTCTCCGGTTGATACCATTATAATGTTTTGATTAGGACACCGGTTAAAACACATACCACAGGCAACGCATTGTTCTGGGTCAATGGCCAGCTTATCGGTGCCTGCTATAAACGGTGCAAAATCGGTGCAGATGGTTTTGCAAAGCTGGCAGCCTTCACCGCAGCCGCAGTTTAAGCAACGGCTGGCTTGCTGTATGGCTTCTTCTTTGGATGTGATGGGATGGTTCGCTGTGCGCGTGGCATCGTAGGCCGACCGCTGCAAAACCGCTTCTTTTTTGACCGCGGTCACCGGTTCGGGCATGGGGACAACGCCGGCTTTGCCCATACAGAATTGGTCAATTTTATAAGCGGCATTGCTGCCAGCGGCAATGGCCAAAATAATATTGCCGTTTTTCGCAGCATCGGCAAGAACAAAAATGCCGTCTGCTTCTTGCGAAGTGTCTTTATCTACAGCGCTAGGATGGGAAGAATACAGCTGCCCGCAGGTGATAACCGTGTCGGCCAAAGCGGCGTTGCGGCAGTGCAAAACAAACTTATCATCCAGTTTTTCCACCTTATAAGGCACAGCATCCAATAAGCAGTGAATACCGTTTTGCCGGGCTTTTTGCATAAGCTGCAGCAAATGGCTTTGCTTAGGGGCGTTTTCCATCACCACAACAACCTGCGGAACATTCCCCTGTTTGAGTGCAAAGGCGGTATCGAATGCCGCAGGGTCGCCCCCTAAAACCACCGCTGTTTGCACATTGGGCACGCTTGGGTGCAGCAAAAATTCCCTTGCACTGCGGCAGTATTGGCTGCCCTCGATGCTGTTTTCGCTGTCCAAGGCTTCCTGCGCATATAAAACCGCATCAAAACCGCCTTTGCTGCGCAGTATTGCCGGGGAAACATTTTCATCCAAAATCACATTGCAATGGGTGCGCGCCCCCAAATTGGCAAGCATTTGCAGCTCGTTTTCCAGCACGGCTGCCGGCAGGCGCTGCGAAGCGACGCCATAGCGCATGGAGCCGCCCAGTCGGGGTTCGGCCTCAAATATCTCCACCATATGCCCTGCTTTTTGCAGTGCAAAAGCGGCGGTAATACCCGCAGGTCCCGAGCCAATCACAGCGACCTTTTTGCCGGTGGGGCTGGCTTTGTCCACCGGGGCTTGCCAGCCTTCTTTTTGCGCCATTTCCAGCACAAAGCGCTTTAGCTCGCGGATTGGCACCGGGCCGCCCATGTCGTTGCGCACACAGGCGTCTTCACAGGGGTGGGTACAGATATAGGCACAAACCCCTTGCAGCGGGCTTTTAGAGGAGATGAGTTGAAAGGCTTCCCTAAATTTGCCCTGACGGATTTTCTGCACATACGCCTGCACCGGCACGTGGTGCGGGCAAGCCGCTTTGCAGGGCGCGGCAAGGTTGGGGTTTTGGATTTTGGCGTACCCTTTGTAGATGGTAAGCTCGGGCGCGGTTTTTACTTCGGGCACCACTTTGCCGCAAAAATCGTCGATGCTTGCATACTGGTGCTTTTTCATGTAAGTGTGCAAGCCCTCGATCATCGGGCGTACAATGTCGTATCCGTTTAATAAGGTTTCGGTGCAGACGCCCAGCAGGTTTGCCCCGCACAAAATCATTTCTACGGCGTCTTTCCAGGTGGAAATCCCCCCTGCCGCCATAATTTTATCCTCTTTGCCGCACAGCTTGCGGATTTCGTAAGTATCGCGCTGGGCCAAAGGCTTTAACCATGGCCCGCAATAGCAGGACATGCTAATTTCATCCTGCAGATGGTAAATTGCTTTTTCGGGGTGGTCCAAATTGATGGGAGGAATGCCCAAACGGTTGGCAGTACCGCCCACTGCGTCTGCCCCCGCCTGGTACAGCGCCTTGGCAATGGGGGCAATCCGGCCGCCTTCGGGGGTAAGCTTTACAAACAAAGGAATGGAAATTTCCCGTTTGATGGCCCTTACAATTTCGCATACCGCATCCTCCTGCTGGCCTAAGCTGGCGCCGGTCTGCTTGGCGGCACTTTGCTCGCCGCCGCTGGTAAGCGAAACATTATAAGACATATTCGGGCAGCACATGTTCAGTTCAATCACATCTGCGCCGGCCTGTTCAAAGCGTTTGGCCATGCGCACCCAGCCCGCCACGCCTTCTTCGCCGGCATAGGTGATGTTGGCAAACAGCTTTAAGTCTTTTAGCACCTTTTTGGCGTCTTCCACCAGGCGCACACCTTCTATAAAGGTCAAACGCTTTTCAGCAGTGAATGCCAGGGCGTTTTGGTCTTTAAAAAAGCCGTAGCGCGGTTTGCGGTTGATATAAGGGGCGGGGTCAATCGACAGCTTGATAGAAGCGGCCGCCCAGCCGGTTTCTTCAATGCGCTGAAGCTGCCGCACCGTTTTGGTGGTAGGGCCGGACGCCACAAAAAACGGGTTTTTGAACACCACATTTCCGATTTTTACCGGAATATTTATCTCTTGCATATGTTTCCCCCCCTTATCCTTTGGTATTGGTAATGCGTATCCCCTCGCGTGCAGACTTATAAATCAAATTGGCAACCCGAATGGCTTCCAAGCCATCCACGCCGCGCAGGCCGACTTTCGCGTCGATGCCTTTTTTGGCGCAGTCTATAATATGGGCGATTTCCCCTACATAACCCAGGTTGTATTTTTCATCCACCGCCGGGTGCGACCAGCCGTTGGTGACCTCTGCTTTTTCTACCGTGTAATCCAGCCCGCTTACCGAAAACGCGCGGATGGCGCTGGAGAAGGTCAAATCCAGGTGCAAACAGCCTTTGGTGCCGTAAAAATCAATCACATCTTCCATGCCGCCGGTGGTGACATAGTTGGCTTCCAAACAGGCGGTGGTGCCGTCTTCAAAGCGGATGAGCGCGCCGGCCCAGTCCTCCCCTTCCATTTGCTTGTGGATGAGGTTTTGCTCTTTTCCGCCGGAGGTCAAGGCGACAAGCTCTTTCCAGCGGTTGTTTTTTAACGCCAGCACAAAGCAGATGGGATGGATGCCCAGATGCACCATACAGCCGCCCCCGCAGTATTCAATGGTTCGGGCAAAGGGGCTGTGCGAACCGCTGTGGCATTCGCGCGCGCGGATGTATAAAACGTCGCCGATGCCGCCCTGTTCGATGATGGCCAGCGCCTTGTTTACCGCCGGGGAGCCCAGCCAGTCTTCAGCGTAATAGATGTGTTTATTGTGCTTTTGGGCGGTGTCCACCAGCGTTTGGGCGTCCTCCACCGTGGTGGCCAGGGGCTTTTCGCACAGGATATCGTGCCCGCGTTCCAAAGCTTTCATGCCAACGTCAAAATGCAGGAAGTTTGGCATGCAAATGTCCACCAAATCGCATTCTACCTCAGCAATGGCCTTGGTATAATCGTCATACGCCTGGTAGCCGGTGATGCGGTAGCGTTGGGCCAAATCCTCTATGCGCTGTTGGTTTTTGTCCACAATCGCCACAATTTCCACCTGGTCCCAGATGCGGCTGTAAGCGTCCACATGCAAATCGGCGCTAAAGGCAGCGCCCACCAATAATACGCGTAATTTCTTATCCATAATGTCTCCTTTGCTCGCTGCCCACAACTGCCACCCCAACGCTTAAAGCGCATCTGGCTGATGAAAGACAGCGAAATTCTGTGATTTGGTTCACAGTATTCATCTAAGGCACCCGGCAGCAGAACACGAGCCGCTGGCGCCTGCTGTTAAAAGTAGCTGTAGTTGAATTTTTCTTTGGCCTGCATGTAAGCAAACGCTTTGTTGGCCTCTTCTGCCGCCAGCTGTGCACAACGCTCCAGAATTTTTTCGCCGGTTTCCTTGGTGGCGTAGCTGGGTTCGCCCCACACGCCGCTGGGGCTGGCCCTGTAAATGCTGCCGTAGCTTAAATACGGGCGGGGCACCTGTGGCACAAAGTCCACCGCGCGGTCCATGTGCACCGTTTCGGGGGCGATGCACAGCATTTGCGCGGTTTCGCTTTCACCGGCATGCAGCTCTGTGTTGGTTTTGATAATGCCTTCCTTATATAAAGTGGCGCCAAAGGTGCAGGAATCGATGTTCACCACCATAAGGTCGGGGTTAAATTTGGCGTTTAAATCGCGGATAAGCGGTGTCATAATAAAAATGCCGCCGTGGCACTGCAAAATAACCACCTTTTCAAACCCCTGCACTTTCAGGCTCATGATGATGTCATGCATCATGTTGTAAAAAGTCACCGGTTCCATCCAAACGCTCCCCTTTTTGCCCATTTGCTCACGGCAGGTGCTAATGGGAAGCGCCGGCAGCAAAAAGCCGTTTAATAATTTGGAAACCCGTTTGCCCAGTTCGGTGGCAATGGCCCAGTCGGTCATAATGGGCAGATGCGGCCCATGTTGTTCTAGCGAGCCCACGGGGATGATGGCAAGCTTAGGGTCTTGCTGCATGATTTCATCGGCTGTCATTTGGTAGCTGTACATGGTTTTGGCGCTCCTTTCACGCGTTTTTATCGTGGTTTAAGGCCAAAGAGGCACTGTCCATATCCAAGAACATTTTGGCATCCGGGTGTTGGCGCAAAATCGATGCCGCGCAGCAGTTCGCGCAAAGCGATGCCGTGCTTGTTTTGCTGCGCCGGGGCGAAGAACATCTGCCTTATGCGCTTGCCAGCCTAAAAGCCCAAAAGCCGGTATTTGTAGACAAACCCTTTGCCCTAACCGCTTGTGACGCCCAAACCATGATAGACGCCAGCAAACAATATGCTACCCCGTTAATGGGCGGCTCTCCCCTTTGCTTTCTGCCCAAGGTGCAGGCGTTGCGCCCCAAAGCCAAAAAGGCGAAGCTGGCCGTGCTTTCCTACCGTGCGGATACAGATTCCCCGTTTGGCGGATGGAACTTTTACAGCAGCCACCTTACCGATTTATGCGCGCATTTGTTTGGGGTGAATGCCTCTTCCCTGCAGGCGCATACCGATAGCGCCGCCGTATGGGTACAGGTGGATTACCCACAGCAAAAAGTGGTTTTGTACAGCCACCCATCTGTGCAAAAGCCCCAGATTACGCTGTGGGAAA
>CAJFVS010000097.1 GCA_904420505.1 Candidatus Alloruminococcus vanvlietii
AATGGTGGCAAAGTTGTCGTCGGTCAGCACCATGTCGGCCGCGTCTTTGGAAACATCGGTGCCGGTAATGCCCATCGCCACCCCGATGTCGGCGGTTTTTAAGCTGGGCGCGTCGTTTACGCCGTCGCCGGTCATCGAGACGATATAACCCTTGGACTGCAAAGCCTTTACAATCATCACTTTGTGCTCGGGCGATACGCGCGCAAACACCCTTAGGTTATCCACAACGGCGTTTAAATCCTCCTGCGACATTTGGGAAAGCTCCGCCCCGGTCATGCACTGGCTTTCGTTTTCGGCAATGCCCAATTCTTCGGCGATGGCCAAAGCGGTGTCTTTGTGGTCGCCGGTGATCATCACGGTGCGGATCCCCGCGCGCTTAAAGGAAGCGACCGCGTCTTTTGCTTCGGGACGGGGCGGGTCAATCATGCCCACCAGCCCTACAAAGGTGAGGTCCTGTTCGGTGGCGGTGCCATCGTTTGGCTTGCAGGCCAAAGCCAGCACACGCAGCGCCTGGCGGGCCATCTGGCCGGCGGCAGCCAGGATATTTTGGGAATCTTCGCTGGTAAAGGGGCGCACCTGGCCGTTTTCTTCAATATGGGTGCAAAGGGGCAGAATGCCGTCCACAGCGCCCTTGGTAAAGGCGATGACATCCCCCTGCGGCGTGCGGTGAACGGTGGTCATGCGTTTGCGGTCGGAGTCAAACGCAAGCTCGTTTACACGGGGGAGGGTTTCTTCCAGCCCCTCGCGCGAAATGGAAAAGGGGGTTGCCATATCCAACAGGGCAATTTCGGTGGGGTCGCCAATGCGCCCTTGCTGGATGGAAGCGTCGTTGCAAAGCACAAAGCCCTGCAAAAAATGCGTGTGGACCTGCGGGTCAAGCGCGCTGGGGGCAAAGCTTTGCCCGTTTGTGTACACACGGGTAACGGTCATTTTGTTTTGGGTTAAAGTGCCGGTTTTGTCCGAGCACACCACGCTTACCGCACCCAGCGTTTCCACCGAAGGAAGGCGGCGCACAATGGTGTTTACCTTTACCATGCGCTGCACGCCCAAAGCCAGCACAATGGTAACCACCGCGGGCAGGCCCTCGGGGATGGCGGCTACAGCCAGGGAGATAGCGGTTAAAAGCATCTGGGCCAGGTCGCGCCCTTGCAAAAGGGCAATGCCGAACATCGCAAGGCAGATTACCACCGCCAGGATGCCCAGCACCTTGCCCAGTTCGGCCAGGCGTTTTTGCAAGGGGGTCATCTCGTTGGGGGTGCCCTGGATGATGGAGGCGATTTTGCCGATTTCGGTTTGCATGCCGGTGGCTACCACCACGCCTTCACCGCGGCCATAGGTGACGTTGGTGGAGGAAAACGCCATGTGCACGCAGTCGCCCAAGCCCACGTCCTTGGTAGGCAAAAAGGTGTGGTCTTTTTGCACCGGCACGCTTTCACCGGTTAAAGCGGATTCTTCAATCTGCAAATTGTGGGTGGAAGTTAAGCGCAAATCCGCCGGCACAATCCGCCCGGCGTCAAGCAAAACAATGTCGCCCACCACCAAATCCTGCGCGGGGATTTCTTTTACCACCCCGTCGCGCCGGACCAGTGCAAACGGGGAGGACAGCTTTTTTAGGGAATCCAGCGCTTTTTGCGCTTTGCCCTCCTGCACAAGGCCGATGATGGCATTTAACAAAACCACCGCTAAAATAATCACTGCGTCGGAAAATTCCCGCAGGATAAGCGAAACGGCGGCCGCGGCAAACAGGATGTAAATCATGGGGTCGTTTAACTGTTCGAAAAACATCCGCAGTTTGGATTTGGGCTTTTCGGCCTGAAAAACATTTGCCCCGTTTTGCATAAGGCGCTGGGCGGCCTGCTCGCTGGACAAGCCGTTTTGGGTGCTGGTGCCCAGCTCGTTCAGCAGGGGATCCAGCGGTTTTTGGTTTATCAACGGTATCCTCTCCTTTGTTCATGCTTTTAGTATGTGCAAAGAAAATAAAAAAAGACTTTCATCGTGTAACTTTTACACGATAAAAGTCTTGTTACCTAAGCGGATTGCGCACCAGGGAAAGCCCTTGTTGTTGGCGCGTAATTTAAAACTACTCCCTTTTACCATTGGTTGGATTGTACCTTACATCATAAGCGTACGGCGGCTTTTTTGCAAGGGAAAACTACAAATATTCACAGTTTTGTTACATTTGGAAAAAGTATCCCCCGCATGTGGTGCGGTACCATCTACAAACGCGATTTTATAATCGTGCAGCAACACCGCATCCAGCGAATGTATATCCGAAGAGCAGGGTACAAGCTCGATATGCTGGCAGAATTTTTGTGCATGCTGGGCAATTTTTTTCATCATCGAAGATTTTCCGGTTCCGGGACCGCCTTTTATAATATACGTTTTCCACTCCAAATCGCCTGAGTTGAGCTGCCCAAACTGGGAAACAAAGCCTTGCGGCGTATTGGCACCCAGAAAAAAATGAACAGCATTTTCTTCATGTAGCATAGCCGTTACCCTCCAAATTCTTAATCTACACCATGCTATGAAATTTTAAGGCGTTTTGATACAAATTTTGCCCGCAAATCCGGCAAAAGAACGGGGGAAAACCGCCCCCAAAGGCCGCTTGGACGCTACGCGCCGCATGCGGCGCTCTGCCGGCGGATGCAAAGGGTTTGAAACTTTATGAAGTTTGCGCGGTTGCGGCCCTAGGCGGCTTTACAGCGTGCCTTGGTACACCTGGGGGCAAACCTGCCTAATTTTTTCGCGCAGGGCCAAAAAATCTTCAAATGCGGCCGGCTTGTTTTGCGGGTTGCGCAAAAGCGCGGCCGGGTGGAAGGTGCCCATGAACAAGATGCCTTTTTTCTCAAAAAATTGCCCGTGCTGCTGGGTGACTTTAAAGCGCTCGTCGATGAGCTTTTGGGCGGCAATGCGCCCTAGGCAAACAATAATTTTAGGGGCAATTAAGCTTACCTGCCGGCGCAAATACCCGATGCATGCCTCCTGTTCGGCCGGCTGCGGGTCGCGGTTTTGGGGCGGGCGGCATTTTACAATGTTGGTGATGTAGATATTTTTGTTGCGGTCCAAATCCACCGCCTGCAAAAATTTATCCAAAAGCTGCCCGCCGCGCCCTACAAAGGCTTCGCCCTGCAAATCCTCGTTTTCGCCCGGGCCTTCGCCTACAAACATCACCTGCGTTTGGGGGCACCCCGCGCCGAACACGACGTTGGTGCGGGTTTTACAAAGCCCGCATTTTTGGCAGCCAAGCGCCTCCTGGCGCAGCGCTTCAAAGGCTTGCATATTCATAAACATCCTCTTTTCTTTTTTAAAATCAAAGCCCACAACAGCCGCAATGCCGCGGTTTATCCGCATAAAAAGCGCCAAACAAAGCCAAGGCATGGCAAAGGCAAACCGGGCGGAATTTTTTAGGGGCGTATCACAGGTAGTATACCAT